>DATHQQ010000125.1:0-4377 GCA_035482595.1 Verrucomicrobiia bacterium | reverse complement strand
AGGACGAGCGCGGCTGGCATCGCCGCTTACTGTCCAGTCCCCACGGCGCTGCACTTCCGCGCGATTTGGAAGCGCTATGACGTTCCCGCCACCGAACGCATGCATGAGATCGCGCGAAGCGCACCGTGGTGGCCACTGGCTTGCAAGCTTGCCATTCCTCCGGGGGTGACCGAGCAGAGCGAATTCTTTGCGGCCATGGCCCCTGATCCTTCGGGCTGGGCCGACCGGGTCCGGGCCGGGGTGGGCGACATTGCCGACCGCTTGGCCTGGGCCAGCCTCCTCTCGACCGCGCAAACCTGGCCGCCCCTTCGATAGGCGCACCCGCTGTGTGTGCTGTTACCGGAATGGGACGCGGGAACGGTCGAGCTCAACACCGTCTATGCAAGCGGCAGAGCCGCTAAGCCATCGGCGCGGGCCTTTGTCGACGACTTGATCGCAGCGCTTCGCGAGACTGAGCCGCCGCCTTCCAGCCCACCTTCGATTGGCGAGAAGCCCGCGGCTCACATCGAAGCGCCGACAATTGCGGCGACTCGGAGCCATTGGGATAAGCTATCGGCTCCTCAGGAGCTGATGTCTTGGAGACTTCGCTTTATCTGCCCGTCAAACGGTTCCTCGAGACCCTCGGATTTGACGTGAAGGGTGAGATCCGCGGCTGTGACCTCGTTGCCTTGCGTGGCGACAGCGTGCCGGTCGTCGTTGTCGGAGAGCTGAAACTCAGCTTCAATCTGGATCTCGTGCTGCAGGGGGTTGACCGCACGGCAGCTTCCGACGAGATCTGGCTGGCGGTCCGCTCTTCGAAGCGCGGCCGCGGTCGAGAACAAGATCCGCGCGTACGGCGTCTCTGTCGGCTCCTTGGGTTTGGACTGCTCGGTGTATCGGCCGCCGGTCACGTGCAGATACTGGTCGAGCCGGGTCCATGGCGCCCTCGCCGCGATTCTCGGCGTCGGTCGAAGCTCGTCGAAGAACACCGGCGCCGGGAAGGCGATCCCGTCCTTGGGGGCGGCAGCAGGTCGCCCATCATGACGGCATATCGTCAGCAGGCCCTCGCCTGTGCTGCAGCGATGCTGGCCGGCCCGCGGCGACCACGCGACATCAAGGCCGCCATGCCTGATGCGCCGAAGATCCTGTTCCGGAACGTATACGGTTGGTTCGTCCGTGTTGAGCGCGGCCTCTATGACCTCACCGACCTGGGCAGGGCGGCCTTGATACGGTGGCCGAACGGCTCGGCGAGCTCGCTTGGGCAGTCGACGGGCACGGAGCAGGCGCCTTGAATGCTGGCGTCCTTCGGCCCAGAATACTTGCCCAAGCCTCGACCCGCTGCGTTGGGGAGGACCCCGCCTTGCGTCGAGATCCGATGGTTCCTTCGCTTGCCGTGCTCTGCCTGCTGCTGCTGGGATGCGCGGAGTCAGTTTCCGATACGCCCAGCTCAGGCACGCCCAGCCGTCAGCCGCCGCCCTTCAACCGGACGGTGTCCTGGTATGATGACTACACCCTGAGCGCGAAAGCCTGCTGGCGGACCAATTCCCAGCCGCCCGACTGCCCTTAGCGCCGCGCCACCCCTCCAAAGAACGCGGCCCGAGACTCACGAGGAGTCCCGGGCCGCGGGCCAAACTATCGCGATAGGCCCGGTCGTATCGGGGGCGACCGGGTGCCTGCGCTGGGGGGTCGCGATAGCCTCGCCAGCTCTGTCGCGAACAAGTCGCGTCATCGAGTTACACGACGCGGCGTGGCGAATCCTGCGCTCAAATATCCGGCTGATTTGGATCGACGCGCGGCGATGACGGGGCAGCGTTTGAGATAATATCAACCCACACTCGCCGCGCGCGATGGCGCTGGCCCTTCCGGACTGCGCTAGGCCGCCAGGCTCCTGCCCGTCAGCCGTTCGAGCACGCGAAGTGGGGCCAGCTCCGGGTGGCGCTGGGCGCCGACGGGAAGATAGAAAGTCTGCTCCAGCGCGTTGCGGCCCGCGAGCGCGGCATGGGGCACCTGATCGGTGAAGACCAGCCAGACGCTGGGGCCGAAGGAGATCTCGCGACGGGGCGAGCTCGCCTGATAGGCGGCATCGGCCTTGGCCATGTCGTGCAGCCGCAGCATGTAGTGATCATAGGGGCTGCGCCGGCTGCGGGTCACCCGCAGGCTGCGCAGAAGCGCGGCCGAGCCCGGCAAGGGCGGGCGGATCCGGGGCAGATAGCCCGCGGCGACGCGCTCGAAGCGCTCGCCGGTGCGCCAGAGCCGGGGGTGGCCTTCGGGATCGATATTGGCGAAGACCCTGAGGATCCGCTTTCCCCCGGTCGGCGTCGCCGGAAAGGCATCGGTGTGCAGGCGGGTATCGTCCGAACGCCAGGAGGAGGGGGCGCGGCCCGCGATCTCGACCGGGCGGAAGGAGGTCCGTCCGGTCTCCAGAGCGCCGGCATAGGAAGGGGCGATGCCCAGCATCAGCCGGCGGGCCAGCTCGGAGAAGCGGATCATCATGTCGGTCAATGCCTCGACCGGCGCTTCGGCCGCGTCGATGCCGCCCAGCCGTCCGGTCTTGGGATCGAGGCTGATGTTCTTGGCCCCGCGCACCGAGAGGCCGCGGGCGACCAGCGCGCGCTCCGCCGGCATGAGCTCGACCTGCAGCTTCGGGAAATGAACCACCGCGCCTTGCTCCAAGGCATCGGCGGCAGCCTCGGGCCAGGGGCCGTCCCAGCCGGATGTCTCGAAGGCGGTGAGGGGCACCAATTCGCTCATGGGCTTAAGCATACACCGATTGCCGGACGGCTTGCATTCGCGCCGCCCGCTCGCCATCCTGCAACCCTTCCATAGGGGTAGCTGGCTTGCCCATCCGCGTCGGACTCTTCGTCACCTGCCTCGTCGATCTTTTCCGTCCCAGCGTGGGTCTGGCCGCCGCCAAGCTCCTGGAGGAGGCGGGCTGCCTGGTCGAGGCGCCGGCGCTTCAGACCTGCTGCGGCCAGCCCGCCTATAATTCCGGCGATCGCAAGACCGCCCAGGCCATCGCCCGCCAGGTGATCGATCTGTTCGAGGGCTTCGATCATGTGGTGGCGCCCAGCGGCTCCTGCGCCGGGATGCTGCGGGCCCATTTTCCCGAGCTCCTGGCCGACGACCCGCGCTATGCCGCCCGCGCCGCGGCCCTGGCGGCCAAGAGCCATGAGCTTATCGCCTTCCTGGTCGACCGGCTGGGGCGCGACCGGGTGGAGGCTCGTTTCGAGGGCAAGGTCACCTATCACGATTCCTGCTCGGGGCTGCGCGAGCTGGGGGTCAAGGCCCAGCCGCGCTGGCTCCTGGCGAGCGTCGAGGGCCTGGAGCTCAAGGAGCTCCCGGGGGCCGAGGTCTGCTGCGGCTTCGGCGGCACCTTCTGCATCAAATATCCCGAGATCTCGGACCGGCTGGTCTCCGAGAAGGCCGAGGATATCGAGAAGACGGGGGCGGGCACCTTGCTCGCCGGCGATCTCGGTTGCCTCTTGAACATGGCGGGCAAGCTCGGCCGGCGGGGCGCCAAGGTTAAGGCGCGCCACGTCGCCGAGGTCCTGGCCGGCATGGCCGATGGCCCGGCCATCGGCGAGGGCCTGGGCGGCGAGGGATCGAGCTGATGCCGGGAACGATGCCCCTGGCCTTCAAGGACGAGGCGAAGCTGGCGCTGGGCGATGCCAATCTGCAGAAGGCGCTGGCCGGAATGGACGACACCTTCGTCGCCTGGCGCGCCTCGGCGGTGGAGCGCCTGCCGGAATTCGAGGCCCTGCGCGACGCCGCCAAGGCGATCAAGGATCACGCGCTGGGCAATCTCGATTTCTATCTCGAGCGCTTCGCCGGCAATGTGGAGGCGGGCGGCGGCCATGTGCACTGGTGCGGAGATGCCGATGCGGCCCGCGCCGCGGTGCTCGCCATCTGCCGGCGCGTCGGCGCCCGCACGGTGACCAAGGGCAAGACAATGATCGGCGAGGAAATCGCCATCAACGAGCATCTCGAGGCCAATGGCATCACCCCGGTGGAGACCGATCTCGGCGAGTACATCATCCAGCTTCGCCACGAGACGCCGAGCCACCTGATCGCGCCCGCGATCCACCTGACGGTGGAGCAGGTGGGCGAGACCTTCCGCGAGGCCCATCTGGATCTGGACCCCAAGCGGCCGCTGGTCGATCCCGGCGACATGCTGACCGAGGCCCGTGCCAAGCTGCGCAAGAGTTTCCTTGCCGCCGATGTCGGCATCACCGGCGCGAATTTCCTGATCGCCGAGACCGGCACCTCGATCATCGTGACCAACGAGGGCAACGGCGACCTGACGCAGACCCTGCCGAAGATGCACATCGTGCTGGCTTCGATCGAGAAGGTGGTGCCGACCATTGAGGATGCGATGACTCTGCTCCGCGTCCTGCCGCG
>DATHQQ010000124.1:0-3312 GCA_035482595.1 Verrucomicrobiia bacterium | reverse complement strand
GGGACTTCTTCCCCTTGCCCGAGCCCCTGATCTTCGGCGCGGCGACCCGGGTCATGAGCCTGCGCGACGGCAGCAAGAAGATGAGCAAGTCGGATGCCTCCGACTACAGCCGGATCAACATGACCGACGATGCCGACACCGTCGCCCTCAAGATCCGCAAGGCCAAGACCGACCCGACGCCCTTGCCGGGGCCCGAGGCCCTGCGCCCCGACGGCAGCATCGACCCGGCCGCGATGGCGGCCCGGCCGGAGGCCTTCAATCTGGTCGCCATCTATGCCGCCCTCAGCGACCGGCCGGTGGCCGAGGTGCTGGCGGAATTCGAGGGCAAGGAGTTCTCCCACTTCAAGGCGGTGCTGACCGATCTGGCGGTGGCGACCCTGGGGCAGATCGGGGGCGAGATGAAGCGTCTCCTGGCCGAGCCGGCCGAGATCGACGCTGTCCTCGCCGACGGCGCCCGGCGGGCGCGCGCCATCACCCAGCCGATCATGGCCGAGGTCGAGGATATCGTTGGCTTCCTGCGGGTTGTCTAGGCGAGGCTTGCCAACTGGCTTGCCAAGCCGGCTTGCCAACCTTGGGGCCGAGGGCCACCTAACCAGGGCCGGGCGCCCCTGCCGCAAGAGCGGATGGGGAAGGCGGCACAGGGAGTCGAGATGAGCGACAGGCCGGGCGACGCCGACGATCTGCTGGGTGAGGAGCCGCCGCGCCGGCGCTGGCCCTGGCAAAGAGCGTGGCGCTTGCCTTGGCGCCGGCGCAGCTCACCGGATGCGCCCAGCCCCGACGCACCGGTCTCAGATGCGCCCCCGGGTCCCCGGCGCCGGCGCCGGCGGCTACTGAAGATCGCCCTGATCGCCATCGTCGTCCTGCTGCTGATCTATTATCCCGTCGGCGCGCTCTGGGTGAACAAGATCGACGACGACCCCGGTTTCGATACCGGGCCGGTAGGCCCCGGGGGGAGCAATGCCGTCGCCATGGCCGCCGCCTTGATCGACCGGGAGGTGAACCAGAACGGCTGGCCGGCCAACGACCCCTTCTTCCAGCCCGGCTGGGTTCTCGACAACATGCCGAACTACCAGACCGGCATCATCCAGGCGCTGGGCCGCTTCGCCGTCGAGATGGTCGACCAGATCGGCCGCACCCGCGGCTCCAGCCAGGCCGATCCGGATCTCGACAAGGCCGCGGGCCTGCTCAAATACGCACCCAATGTCTGGATCTTCGACTTCTCGACCTCCTTGGCGCCCACGGCCTCCTCGGAGAGCCAATACCAGGCGGCGCGCAGGGCATTGCTCGCCTACAACGAGAAGCTGATGTCCAACAAGGCCGTGTTCGAGCGGCGCACCGACAATCTGCTCGCGACCCTCGACCGCTTTGCCGCCGATATCGGTTCCGTCTCCGCCATCATCGATCAACAGATCAGCGATCACTCCGGCGATTTCATCGACTTCCATGCCGATGACGTCTTCTACAACGCCAAGGGCAAGATGTACGCCTATGCGCTGCTGTTCCGCGCCCTTGGCCGGGATTTCGCCAAGGTGATCCAGGACCGCGACTTGGGCGACGCCTGGAAGCAGACGGAGCAGAGCCTCCTGGAGGCCGGCACGTTGCATCCCCTGGTGATCATGAACGGCCGGCCGGACGGCATGTTCGTGCCCAATCACCTGGCGGTCGAGGGCTTCTATCTCATGCGCGCCCGCACCCAGCTGCGCGAGATCACGAACATCCTGGCGAAGTAGGCCTGTCGGGCAAAGGTAAGTCTCGATAGCCGGGTGAGGGCGGCAGGGGCGACCATGCCCGCAAGATGCGCAACCGGGCACATACCTGACGCTATAGACCGGCAACATGCCTGACAGTTTCCCTGGTTTGTTCTGGTTCTGCTTCCAGGCGGGCCGGCCGGCCCGCCTGGAAGCGGCGGAGCTTCTTGGTCCTGCGGTCGATGAGGCCAAGGTCGATGTCGGCGAAGCGCACGATCCAGTCGCCCTCTTCGGTCTCGGCGATGCCGACGAGCTCGCCGATGAGGGCTTCGCTGACGAAGGTGAAGTCGCCTCCCCATTTGATCTCGCCATTCGATCGCACCCGTCGCACCGCGTGGTCGGCGTCATACCAGGGATCCTCCACCTTGGCCGGATAGGGCCTGGGCGAGGGGCTGTAGCAGCTGGCCGGAGGGTTCTGGTCGAGAGCCTCGTGGGGTCGGACGTAGTTGAAGTCTTGGCGGAAGTGCTCGAACCGGGCCTGCTGGTCGGCCGGGCTCGCGGCCGGCGGTCGGGAGGTCTCGGCCTTGAGCGTGCCGTGCATTCGCTCGTGCCGGCCGTTCTGTTCCGGCTTGCCCGGCTCGATCCGCTCGAGCTCGATCCCGAGCTTGACCCAATGAACCGAGAGCCGGGTCAAACCCCCGGCACTGGTCGTGCACGCAAAGGGGACGCCATTGTCGCTGCGCATGGCCCGCGGCAAGCCCAGCTCGCGAAAGGCCCGATCTACCAGGGGCCAAACCCCTTCGGTCGTCGGCGGCACGATCCGGCACTCGATGAGGAACCGGCTGTAGGCATCGGTGAGGGTCAAGGGATCGCAACGCTGCCCGTCGCCGGTCCGGAACCAGCCTTTGAAGTCTATGCACCAGCGATCATTGGGCTCGCAGACTTGCAGAAAAGGCCGGGTCCGCGGCATCGGCCGGCGCTGCCGGCGGCGAGGCTTGCTCAATCCCTCCCGGCGCAGCAAGTCTCCCATCGTCGACGGCGCCGGCCAGACGATCGACGGCGAACGCCGCTGCAGCATGGCCCGCAACTTCTTCGGACCCCAGCTCGCTCGCTCCCGGCGAAGCGCGATGATCGCCTTGGCGATCTCGGAGGACATCGTCTGAGCGGGCCGATGCGGCGCACGCGACCGTGGCTCCAAGCCGGCAGCGCCATCCACCTGATAGCGCCGCCACAACTCGTAGCCCGTGTCCCGGCTGATGCCGAACTGTTCGCACAGCTCCGTCATCGTCATATCGCCTTTCAGGCGCCCAACGATGAAGCTCATCTTCTCGTCCATCACACAGGTTTCCTTCCACGGCATCGCCAGGGGCCCTCCCTGCCGAACAGGAAAACCTGTCAGGTATCTTCCCGGTCTATTTTGTCCGATATCTATCCGGTCCGGACCGTCGAGGGACCCCTCACCCCTGCCCTCTCCCCCCTTCGGGGGGCGCGGGGGCTGCAGAAAGGGAGCGAGGGAGCCAGGGGCGCGGCCCGACTTGCCGCGGAGCTTGGGGGGGACCATGTTAGAGGCCAGAAGAGGATAGCAAAATGAGCATGGATCAACTGATCGGCGCGGCGCGCGACG
>DATHQQ010000123.1:0-10011 GCA_035482595.1 Verrucomicrobiia bacterium | reverse complement strand
ACCGACAGCACGGGGGAGGAGATCGTCACCGGCTATGTCGATCTCGTCAGCGAGCGCGCCTATGGCTACAAGCCGGGGCAGGCTTCCGAGCTCATCAAGATGCCCGAGGAGGTCGCCTCGCGCGAGCAGGAGGCCCGGCGCGAGCTGCTGGAATCCCTCGCCGACTACGACGACAAGCTGCTGGAGCAGTTGCTCGAGGACGCGGTGCCCTCGAAGGACGAGATCTATCAGCAGCTCGGCAAGGATCTGGCCGCCGACCTCATCGTTCCCGTCTTCTTCGGCTCCGCCGAGCGCGACAATGGCGTGCGCCGCCTGCTGAAGGCGCTGCGCCATGAGGTGCCGGGGCCCGAAGCCACGGCGGCGCGCCTCGGCCTGATGGCCGAGGCCGGGGATGCGGTGGCCCAGGTGTTCAAGACCTATCACATGCCCCATACCGGCAAGCTTTCGCTTGCCCGCGTGCTGGCGGGCAAGCTGACCGACGGCATGGCGCTGGGCGGCAGCCGCGTGGGCGGCATCGCCCGGCTCAAGGGCCATGAGATGACCAAGCTCGCCACCGCCGGCGTCGGCGAGGTGGTGGCGCTGGCCCGGATGGACGATGTCGCCACCGGCCGGCTGCTTTCGACATCCGGCAAGGCGAAGCTGGCGGAGCCCTGGCCGGCGCCGGCCGCGCCCCTCTTCTCCCTGGCGCTCGCCGTGGAGAACCGCAACGACGAGGTGAAGCTGACGGCGGCCCTGGCCAAGCTCAGCGAAGAGGATCCTTCGCTGTCGGTGGTGCATGAGCCGGAAACCCATGAGCTCGTGCTATGGGGCCAGGGCGAGATTCATCTGCAGATCGCCGCGGACCGGCTGCGCCTCAAATACAACCTCCCGGTCAAGACCAACCGGCCCCAGGTCAAATACAAGGAGACGATCCGCGGCAGCACGAACCAGCATGCCCGCTTCAAGCGCCAGAGCGGCGGCCACGGGCAATTCGGCGATGTGCATGTGACCATCGCGCCCCAGCCGCGCGGCGACGGCTTCGCCTTCATCGACGAGATCGTGGGCGGCGCCATCCCGCGCCAGTTCATCCCCTCGGTCGAGGAGGGCATCCGCGACTATCTCGTCCGCGGCCCGCTGGGGTTCCCCGTGGTCGACGTGGCGGTAACCTTGACCGACGGGCAGTACCATACGGTGGACAGCTCCGATCAGGCCTTCAAGACCGCTGGACGCATGGCCATGAGCGAGGGCATGCCTAAATGCGATCCAGTGCTGCTGGAGCCCATCCATCAGGTGACCATTGCGGTGCCCAATGAATTCACCGCCCGCGTCCATGGGCTGATCAGCGGGCGGCGCGGGCAGTTCCAGGGCTTCAGCGCCAAGGAGGGCTGGGCCGGCTGGGACGAGGTCCAGGCCCTGCTGCCCCAGTCGGAGCTGCACGACCTCATCGTCGAGCTGCGCTCCCTCACCTTGGGCGTCGGCACCTTCGCCTGGAAGTTCGACCATCTGCAGGAGCTCACGGGCCGGCTCGCCGACAAGATCGTGGGCCAGCGCGTCGCCGTGGCGCAGTAGCCGGGGAGGTTGGCTGCCGCTCACCCCTTGTTGACTTGCCCGGAAGCCGGCGCTGGCCTAGCTCATTGCCAGGCAATAGGACAGAAGGGGCGATTCATGCATATCCGTCGCAAGCGCGGCTGGGAGCTGCCGGAATCGGCGGCGACGCCGGAGGCGGTCTATGTCAATCGGCGGGATTTCGCCAAGGGGCTGGCGGCGGGGCCGCTGCTGCTGGCGCTGGGTGCCGGCATCTTCGCCGATGCGGACCGGGCCGAGGCCGCGGATGCCGATCCCTCGGCCAAGCTCTATCCCTTCAAGCGCAACGACACCTACAAGCTCGGCCGTCCGCTGACGCCGGAGGATCTCGTCACCAGCTACAACAACTACTATGAGTTCGGCTCGAGCAAGGACATCGCCGATGCGGCCCAGGCGCTGCCGATCCGGCCCTGGACCGTGACCATTGACGGCATGGTGGAGAAGCCGATCACCATAGGCATCGACGACCTCCTGGCCAAGATGCCCCTGGAGGAGCGGCTCTACCGCCATCGCTGCGTCGAGGCCTGGTCGATGACCGTGCCCTGGAGCGGCTTCGCCATGAAGGCCCTTGTGGATTTTGCCAAGCCGACCTCGAGCGCCAAATATGTCCAGCTGACCAGCTTCCAGAATTCAGATATCGCCGAGGGCCAGCAGGCGAGCTGGTATCCCTGGCCCTATATCGAGGGGCTTACCATGAGCGAGGCAACGACGGACCTCGCCTTCCTGGTGACGGGAGCCTATGGCAAGCCGGCGCCGAAACAGAACGGCGCGCCGCTGCGCCTGGCGACGCCGTGGAAATACGGATTCAAATCGGCCAAGGGTCTCGTGCGCTTCACCTTCACGGACAAGCAGCCGGTCAATTTCTGGCAGACGATCCAGGCCTCCGAATACGGCTTCTGGGCCAATGTGAATCCGGACGTGCCCCATCCGCGCTGGAGCCAGGCCACCGAGCGCGTATTGGGCGGCGACGGGCGGGTGCCGACCCTGCTCTTCAACGGCTATGGCGAATATGTCGCCGGTCTCTACAAGGACCTGCAGAACGAGCGGCTCTACGCCTAGACGGTTTTCCGTTCAGCGCGGCGCTTTGGCCTTGGCCGTCTTCAGGGCGGCCGCGCCCCGGATCTCGCGCCTTGCCAACCAGAGGCCCGGCAGCATCGGGGCCCAGAAGGTGAGGCCGCGCAGCAGGATGGTGCCGGCGAAGGCAGCCTCGAGGCCGGTTCCGGTGAGGGTGAGCATGCTGACGAGGCCGGCCTCGAATGAGCCCAGCCCCAGCGGGATCGGTGCCACGTCGGCGATGATCGAGGCCAGGGTGAAGGCGGCAAAGCAAATCCCGAAGGGCGCCCGGGTGCCGATGGCGGCCAGCACGATCCAGAGCGTGGCCGCATCCAGCGCGATGATCAGGATCTGCAGCAGCGTGGTGGAGACCAGCAGCGTGACGTCGCGCAGCAGGATCGAGGGGGCGTCATGGATCGCGCTCCAGAACTGGTGGCCGAGCGGCAGATAGCGCAGCCAGGCCTCGAAGCGCGAGCCCTTGCGCCGGCGCAGCCAGAAGATGGCGAAGAGCAGCGCCAGCGCGATGAAGAGAAAGACGATGACCACGAGCACGATGACGCTGTTGAGCGCATGCTCCAGGGCCATGATGATCAGGCTCGCCCCGGCGGCGGTGAGGAAGGCGAGGTAGAAGGAGAGCATGCCGATGAGAAGCGCCGCCGTGGCGATATGGGCCGAGACCCCGCGCCGGCGGAGGGCGGCCACCACCAGCACCGAGCCGCTGACGCCGCCGCTGGGGAGCGCCTGATCCATGAACAGCTTGGCCACCCCCAGCAGGAACAGCCCCGCCAGGTGCCGGCGGTGGGCGGCGCGGCGCAGCACGACATACCAGACCGCGGCGGCGGCGGCGTAGGTGCAGAGCTGGGCCAGCACGCCGAGGCCCAGCCACGGTAGCCGCACATTGTCGATCAGGCTGTAGAGCTGCTTCAGCTCGCCGAACTGGAGCAGCACGAAGGCGAGCGCGATCAGCGCCAGAAGCCCGGGCAGCCAGACGACCAGGCGATGGAGCCGGCCATGGGGCTTGGCAGGCGGGGGCTCGGCGGCCGCTTCCGGCGCCGGCTCGCGTTCCGGAAGGATTCGGTTCATTGGCTCTTGGAGAGCCGATGGCGGGCGAACGTCGGGCGTCGGGCGATTGAGGATGTCACGAGAGAATCTTAGCGGGGCTGCCGGGACATCGCCACCACCGCGCCGCCGCGGTGGTGATATTCCCGGGAGCGGGCGGCGCGTTGGGCAAAGCTAGATTCACGGGTGACGGCTGACCCCCAAAAGAAAAGGCCGGGCTCCGAAGAGCCCGGCAAGTCAAACAGGGAGGCTTCACGTCTGGGAGACGTAGGATCCGAAGACCCTTGTTTGAGCATCGCGCCCAAACCTCAGTTGGCAACCTAAGTTGCCGAAATGTCACACGTGTTGCGACGCAACACAGTAGCTAACTTAGATAAGTTTTAAAACATCACCAGAGTCAAATTCACAAGTGAGCCATGCAGCCTGCGCATGTCCCCAGAACACGAAATTATCCCAAAGGTTCCAACAGCTTAGCGTTCCGTCTCCGCGACCTTGCGGAGCAGGAAATCGCGGAAGACCTGGATGCGCTTCGAATTCCTCAGCTCCTCCGGGTATACGAAGTAAGCATCGATTCGCGGTCCTTCAACCTCCGGCAAGACTCGGACCAGATTCGAGGAACCCTGGACCATGAATTCCGGCAGGGCGGCAAGGCCGAGTCCCGCCTCCGCGGCGCGCTGGATGGCATAGACATTGTTGACGGTGAGGGAGGGGCGCCGGCGCTCGTCGCCCTTGGCCCCCAGGCGCATCAGGATGTTGGTGTCGGGCACCGGCGGGCGCGTCGCCTCGCCGTAGACGATCACCTTGTGGTTGTCGAGCTCCTCCACCGTTTTGGGCAGGCCGTAGCGCTTGATATAGGCGGGGGCGGCATAGATGTTCAGATGCACCGTCATCAGATGGCGCTGGATCAGCTCCGGCTGGCGGGGCGGGGCCATGCGGATCGCCACATCCGCTTCGCGCATGCTGAGGTCGAGCTCGCGGTCGTCGAGCAGGAGATCGACGGTGACATCGGGATAGACATCGAGGAACTCCCCCATGCGCGGCGTGAGCCAGGTCGAGCCCAGCGCCACGGTGGTGGTGACCTTGAGCTGGCCCTTGGGTCGGTCCTTGCTCTCGGAAAGCTGGGCCTCGGCCATGGCGAGCTTGGCGAAGACCTCATGGGCGGTGCGGTAGAGCAGCTCGCCCTGCTCGGTCAGGATCAGGCCGCGAGCATGGCGGTGAAAGAGGGAGACATTGAGGCTCTCCTCCAGGGCGCTGATCTGGCGGCTGACCGCCGACTGGCTGAGGTTCAGCGATTCGCCCGCATGGGTGAAGCTACCGGCCTCCGCCACGGCATGGAAGATGCGAAGCTTGTCCCAGTCCATCACCGGCTGCCTGTCACTCGGCCGCCGTGGCCTGCGCCTCGCTGGCGGCCCCCTCGCCCACGCCCGAGAGATAGCGCTCTGCCTCCAGCGCCGCCATGCAGCCCATGCCGGCGGCGGTCACCGCCTGGCGGAAGATCTTGTCCTTGACGTCGCCGGCGGCAAAGACGCCGGGGATCGCCGTCGCCGTGCTGTCCGGAAGGGTGCGGATATAGCCCTCCGCATCGAGCTCGATCTGACCGCGAAAAAGCTCCGTCGCCGGCGTATGGCCGATGGCGACGAAGAGCCCGTCCACTGAAAGCTCCGAGAACTGGCCCGTCTTCACATTGCGCAGCCGAAGCCCCGACACCCCTGGCGGGTTGCCCTCGCCCAGTACCTCCTCGACGACGCTGTTCCAGACGACCGAGACCTTCGGATTGCGGAACAGCCGCTCCTGCATGATCTTCTCGGCCCGGAAGCTCTCGCGGCGGTGGATCAGGGTCACCTTGCTGGCGTGATGGGTCAGATAGATGGACTCCTCCACGGCGGTATTGCCGCCGCCCACCACGGCCACTTCCTTGCCGCGGAAGAAAAAGCCATCGCAGGTGGCACAGGCCGAGACGCCGGCGCCGCGCAGCTGCTGCTCGCTCGGCAGGCCGAGCCAGCGCGCCTGCGCGCCGGTGGCGATGATCACGGCGTCGCCCTGATAGATGTCGCCGCTGTCGCCCCGGGCCTCGAAGGGCCGGCGATGGAGATCGACCGAGACGATGGTGTCGGTGATGATCCGCGTGCCCACATGCTGGGCCTGGGCCTGCATCTGCTCCATCAGCCAGGGGCCCTGGATCACATCGGCGAAGCCGGGGTAGTTCTCGACGTCGGTGGTGGTGGTCATCTGGCCGCCGGGCTGGATGCCTTGCACCAGTATCGGTTGCAGGCTCGCCCGGGCGGCGTAGATTGCCGCCGTATACCCCGCGGGCCCGGACCCGATGATCAGAACCCGGCTACGGTGCATCTCGCTCATCTGGTGATTCCCCGTCTGCTCATACCCAAGATAGAGACGCGGTCCCGCCCGCACAAGGCAGGGTCGGGGCCGCTGGCGGAGAGGCCTTTGCAGGGGATATTCCGCGTAATATAATTACCGCTTCCCGGGAGCGGAGGCGCTACATGCGTCGGGTGAAGCTCGATCGCATCGACCGGCGTATCCTGCACGATCTGCAGGCCGACGGCCGAATGACCAATGTGGAGCTGGCGCGGCGCGCGGGCATTTCCGCGCCGCCCTGCCTGCGCCGTGTACGCGCCTTGGAGAAGGCCGGGCTGATCAAGGGCTACCACGCTGAAGTCAATGCCGAGGCCCTGGGCTTCTCCGTGACTATCTTTGCCCAGGTCGGCCTCTCCAGCCAGGCCGAGACCGATCTGAAGGCCTTCGAGGCGCTGATGGCCTCATATCCCGAAGTCCGTGAGTGCCACATGCTCGCGGGGGAGGCGGACTTTCTGCTCCGCATCGTCGCCACGGATTGGGATGCCTATCAGCGCTTCCTCACCACCAAGCTGACACCAGCGCCCAATGTCAGCCATGTCAAATCGGCGCTCGCCATCCGCAGCAGCAAATCGGAGCCCGGCGTGCCCATCGACGCCGAGCCGCTGTCGGCCGCGGGGGTCGCGAAGTAGGGCTTTCCCGGCGGTCCGACCTGTTTCTACAGGGAATCTACAGGTAGGCCTTCGCGCTGACGTTAAATTTACAGCGTATACGCAAAACGCGTATTGATCAAGCGGCCCCTTGCCGGCCAGCGTTCGGTTGGGTCGGCGGGCCTCGTTCTCTCAGCCGTTATGGTTGAGGGAGTGGGGCTTGCCGGCTTCAACCGGACGGTCGCGGGACGAGCCCGAGCATGACGGCCGAGAGAGCGAGGCTCGCTCGCTGACTGAAGCGGATATACGTGGGGCAACTCCGGCAATCACGCTTGAGAGAGTGCGGCTCGCCGATCGACTGGACAGCCGTGCCTAGCCGCAGAAATGACGATCGTCGGTGGGGGAAGCCGGGGTGCGCGGGGCCCCGACTCGCTATTTGAACTGGACCTTTACGATCTCGTAGGACTTCGAGCCGCCGGGCGTCGATACCTCGACGGTCTCGCCGACCTGCTTGCCGATCAGGGCGCGGGCCAAGGGCGAGGTGATGGAGAGGCGCTTGGTCTTGATGTCGGATTCGTCCTGGCCGACGATCTGATAGGCGGCCTTCTCATCCGTGTCCTCGTCCACCAGGGTCACGGTGGCGCCGAATTTCACCTGGCGGCCAGAGAGCTTGCTGACGTCGATGACCTCGGCGCGGCTGATCTTGTCTTCGAGCTCGGCGAGGCGGCCCTCGATGAAGCTCTGGCGCTCGCGCGCGGCGTGATACTCGGCGTTCTCCGACAGATCGCCATGCTCGCGCGCCTCGGCGATCGCGCGGATCACCGCCGGGCGCTCCACCGACTTCAGATGCCGCAGTTCTTCTTCCAGGCGGGCATAGCCCTCCGGGGTCATCGGAATCCTCTGCATATTCACGTCGATCTCCGTCCCTCGCGCCTAAGTCCCTGTTATAGCGCAAAAATCTACGCCCGGGCCGCGTTCCGCAGCTCGGTCGGCCGTCTGGAAGGCTAAAAGTAAGCCTGGAGGGGGGCGACTTCAAGCTCGCCGCTGGCAAGATCGGCGATCGCGGCGACGGAGGCGCGCGCACCGGGAACCGTCGTGTAATAGGCGATATTGCCCAGAAGGGCCGCCTGGCGGAGGCTGAAACTGTCGGCCATCGCCTGGGATCCCTCGACGGTATTGAAGATGAGCTGGACCTCGCCGTCCTTCATGGCATCGACAATATGGGGCCGGCCTTCATGGACCTTGTTGATGCGCTCCACGGTGATGCCCCGGGCAGCGAGATATTCGGCCGTGCCCGCCGTCGCCAGCAGCCGGAAGCCCAGCGCCGCCAGCTTCTGGCAGGGCTCGATCATCGCCGCCTTGTCCTTGTCCTTCACTGAGACGAAGACCGTGCCGGCGACCGGCAGGCGCAGCCCCGCGCCGAGCTGGGATTTGGCGAAGGCGCGGGCGAAGCTGAAATCCAGCCCCATGACCTCGCCGGTCGATTTCATCTCCGGCCCCAGGATGACGTCGACGCCGGGGAAGCGGGCGAAGGGGAAGACGGCTTCCTTGACCGCGGTATGGCGATGGTGGCGCTTCACCAGGCCGAAATCCGCCAGCCGCTCGCCGGCCATGACGCGGGCGGCGATCTTTGCGATGGGGACACCGGTGGCTTTGGCGACGAAGGGCACCGTCCGGCTGGCGCGGGGATTGACCTCCAGCACGTAGATGTCATCGCCCTTCACGGCAAACTGCGTGTTCATCAGCCCGACCACGTCGAGGCCGCGGGCCAGCGCCTCGGTCTGGCGCTCGATCTCGGCGATGATCTCGGGCGAGAGGGTATGGGGCGGCAGCGAGCAGGCGGAATCGCCGGAATGGATGCCGGCCTCCTCGATGTGCTCCATCACGCCTGCGACGAAAACCGTCTGGCGATCGGCGACGGCATCGACGTCCACCTCGATGGCGTCCTGCAGATATGAATCGATCAGCACCGGATTGCGGCCCGAGACCTGGACCGCCCGCGCCATGTAGCGCAGCAGGGCATCCTCGCTATGGACGATCTCCATGGCGCGCCCGCCCAGCACATAGGAGGGCCGGATCACCACGGGATAGCCGATGGCCGCCGCGCCGAGCCGGGCTTCCTCGACGCTGCGCGCGGTGCGGTTGGCGGGCTGCCTGAGGCCCAGGCGACCCAGCAGCTGCTGGAAGCGCTCGCGGTCCTCGGCCAGGTCGATGGCGTCGGGGGAGGTGCCGAGGATCGGGATCCGGGCTTGCTCCAGAGCGGCGGCGAGCTTGAGGGGCGTCTGGCCGCCGAGCTGGACGATGACCCCCAGGAGCTGGCCGCGGCGCTGCTCGATGCGGGCGATCTCGATCACATCCTCGGCGGTCAGCGGCTCGAAATAGAGCCGGTCGGAGGTGTCGTAGTCGGTCGAGACCGTCTCGGGATTGCAATTGACCATGATGGTCTCGATGCCGGCCTCGCGCAGCGCATAGGCGGCATGGACACAGCAATAGTCGAACTCGATGCCCTGGCCGATCCGGTTGGGCCCGCCCCCCAGGATCATCACCTTGCGCCGGTCGCTCGGCTCGGCCTCGCAGGCGCCGGGCAGCTCGGCATCCGGCACGTAGCAGGAATACATGTAGGAGGTGGCCGAGGCGAATTCGCCGGCGCAGGTGTCGATCCGCTTGTAGACGGGGCGCAGGCCGAGCGCCCTGCGCGCATCGCCGACCTCGTCCTCGGTCAGCCCGGCCAGTGTGGCAAGCCGCGCATCGCTGAAGCCCATCTGCTTCAGGCGCAGGAAGCCATCCTCGTTCGTGGGCAGGCCCTTGGCCTTCACCTCCGCCTCGACGGCGACGATCTTCTCCACCTCCCGCAGGAACCAGGGATCGTAGCGGCAGGATGCTGCGACCTCTTCCACCGTGAGGCCGAGGCGGAAGGCTTGGGCGATGGTGAGCAGGCGGTCGGGAGTCGGGCGCGCGAGCTCGACCCGCGCCGCACCGGCATCGGCGATATCGACGTCGTCGAAGCCGGTGAGGCCGGTCTCCATGGAGCGCAGCGCCTTCTGCACCGCCTCGGCGAAGCTGCGCCCCACGGACATTGCCTCGCCCACGGATTTCATCGAGGTGGTGAGCAGGGCTTCCGCGCCAGAGAATTTCTCGAAAGTGAACCGGGGCATCTTGACCACGACATAATCGATGGTCGGCTCGAACGAGGCCGGCGTGACCCGGGTGATGTCATTGGCGAGTTCGTCCAGCGTGTAGCCGACGGCAAGCTTGGCCGCGACCTTAGCGATGGGGAAACCGGTCGCCTTGGAGGCGAGCGCCGAGGAGCGCGAAACCCGCGGATTCATTTCAATAATCACAAGCCGCCCGTCTGCCGGGTTGACCGCGAACT
>DATHQQ010000122.1:0-2937 GCA_035482595.1 Verrucomicrobiia bacterium | reverse complement strand
CTATGGTGCGGGAGACAGAAGCCGCAACCGCGACATGATGGTCGGGGCCCTCGCCACGATCTACGGCATCTGGCTCGTCTATGCGGCCGGCTTCAGCTACCTGCTCATGTGCATGGTGCTCTTCGCGCCCGGCATCGTCGTCTACGTCTGGGCGCGTCGGGAGCGCGGGGTGCGCGCCTTCACGTCCGTCGAGGCGCTGATCGCCGCGGCGATCGTGGCGCTTGCCTTGGTCGCCGGCTGGCTGATGTGGACCGGGAGCATCAGCCCGCTGTGAGAAAATAGCGGCCCCCGGTTCTTCCCGGCGGCCGTCACGAAACGCCTACGCAAGCAGATAGAGGGAGGTTTCATGTCGCGCAGTTTCGGCGTCCACTCCGAGGTCGGGAAGCTGAAGACGGTGATGGTCTGCCCGCCGGGCCGCGCCCATGAGCGCCTGACCCCCGGCAATTGCCACGATCTGCTGTTCGACGACGTCATCTGGGTTCACGAGGCGCGCAAGGACCACTACGACTTCGTGACGAAGATGGAGGAACGGGATGTCGAGGTGCTCGATTTCCCGAAGCTCCTGGGCGAAGCGCTGGACGACAAGGAGGCCCGCGCCTTCGTCCTCGACCGCCGCGTGACACCCAATACCGTCGGTCCGGGTACCGCCCGCGCGATGCGGCCCTGGCTCGAAGAGGTCCGTGGCGCCGACCTCTCGCGGCTGCTCATCGGGGGCATTTCGATGCTGGATGTTCCCAAGTCCGAATGGTCGAAGATGCTGACCGATGCCGCGGGGGAGACGTCGTTTCTCATTCCCCCGATCCCCAATACCCTCTTCCAGCGCGACCCCTCCTGCTGGATCTATGGGGGCGTGACCTGCAATCCGATGTACTGGCCGGCGCGGCGGCTGGAGACCCTGCTGCAGCGGGCGGTCTACAAGTTTCATCCGATCTTCAAGGGCGGCGACTTCAGCTTCTGGTTCGGCGATTCCGACGAGGATTTCGCCCCCGCCACGCTCGAGGGTGGCGACGTCATGCCGATCGGAAAGGGCGTCGTCCTCATCGGGATGGGCGAACGGAGCACCCGCCAGGCGGTCAGCCAGGTGGCCCAATCGCTCTTCACCCACAACGCCGCGAGCCGCGTCATCGCCTGCAACATGCCCAAGAGCCGCGCGGCCATGCATCTGGACACGGTTTTCAGCTTCCTCGACCGCGATGCCTGCACCGTGTTCCGGGAGGTGGTCGACCAGATCCAATGCTACAGCTGGTATCCCGCGAATGTGGAGGGCGGCATGGAGATCCGGAAGGACAAGGGCACCATGCTGGAGGTCGTGCAAGAGGCTCTCGGTCTCAAGGAGCTGCGGGTGGTCCAGACGGGTGGCGATGCCTGGGAAGCGGAGCGGGAGCAGTGGGATGACGGCAACAACGTCGTCGCCATCGAACCCGGCGTCGTGGTGGGATACGACCGCAACACCTATACCAACACGCTTCTGCGCAAGGCGGGGATAGAGGTCATCACCATTCGCGGGTCCGAGCTCGGCCGCGGACGCGGCGGCGGCCACTGCATGACCTGCCCGATCTCGCGCGAACCCGCCTATTGAACCGCGGACTGCCTCTTTCAGGAGATCATCATGGGCCTCAATCTGCGCAATCGCTCGCTGCTGACGGTTCAGGACTACACGCAGCGCGAATTCAAATACCTGCTCGATCTCGCCCGCGATCTGAAGCGCGCCAAATATGCCCGCACGGAGCAGGAGCATCTCAAGGGCAAGGAGATCGTCCTGATCTTCGAGAAGACCTCGACCCGGACCCGCTGCGCCTTCGAGGTGGCCTGCCACGACCAGGGCGCTCATGTCACCTATCTCGACCCCTCGGGCTCGCAGATGGGCCACAAGGAATCGGTCAAGGACACCGCCCGGGTGCTGGGCCGGATGTTCGACGCCATCGAGTTCCGCGGCTTCGCCCAGGAAGCCGTGGAGGATCTCGCCAAACATGCCGGCGTGCCGGTCTACAACGGTCTCACCGACGAGTATCACCCGACGCAGATGCTGGCCGATGTCATGACCATGCGCGAGTTCAGCGACAAGCCGGTACATGAGATCAAATATGCCTATGTCGGCGACACGCGCTCCAACATGGGTCATTCCCTCATGATCGTCGGCTGCCTGATGGGGATGGATGTCAGGATCTGCGGGCCCAAGGCCCTCTGGCCGGCGGACGACTATGTCAAGACCGCGCGGGGCCTCGAGAAGAAATACGGCGCCAAGCTCACCATCACGGAGGATCCGGGGCTCGCCGTCGAGGGGGCGGACTTCGTCCATACCGATGTATGGGTGTCCATGGGCGAGGCCAAGGACGTGTGGGCGGAGCGCATCAAACTGCTCAAACCCTACCAGGTGAACGCGAAGCTTTTGAAGATGACCAAGAATCCGCGGGTCAAATTCATGCACTGCCTGCCGGCCTATCACAATCTCGAAACCAAGGTCGGCCGGGACATACACGAGCATTTCGGCCTGACCGCGATGGAAGTCACCGAGGATGTCTTCGAATCCGAGGTGAACATCGCCTTCGAGCAGGCGGAGAACCGGCTGCACACGATCAAGGCGATCCTGGTCGCGACCCTGGGAGATTGAGCCATGCGCATCCTGGTGGCGCTCGGCGGAAATGCTCTGCTGCGCCGCGGAGAGCCGATGACCGCCGACGCGCAGCGAGCCAATGTCAAGGTCGCGGCGATTGCGCTGGCGGCCATCCAGCCCGGAAACCAGCTGGTCATCACCCACGGGAACGGTCCGCAGGTCGGGCTCCTGGCTTTGCAGGGCGCCGCCTATAACCCGAGCGAGCTCTATCCGCTCGATGTTCTCGGCGCCGAGACCGAGGGCATGATCGGTTACATGATCGAGCAGGAGCTGGGCAATCTGCTCCCCTTCGAGGTGCCTTTCGCCACGATGCTGACCATGGT
>DATHQQ010000121.1:0-3864 GCA_035482595.1 Verrucomicrobiia bacterium | reverse complement strand
TTCGGCAGGCTGATCCAGGATCGGCAGACCGTTCTGCTATGGTGACGGTTCGCTGTTCCGGTCAATGACGGAGATCACCGCCGACATCACGCGGGGCCGAAAATACCATCGCCCTGCTCATCGATGATCTGCTTGGCCTTCTGGATGCAGAAGAGGACTCCATCGGCGTGGTCCATGTAGGTGTCGGCGCGGATGAAGTGATGCTCCCTTACGCCGTCCGAAAACGCCTTGGTGATCGACCCCGCGATCAGCCAGCCGGAGCCCTGCCGACGCAGCGCGGGGCGGATGAGATAGCCGTTGTACTCGGTCGCCGTCTCGGCCTTGGCCGGCGCATCCGCTGCCGCGCCCCGGCCGAGGAGATTGCGAAACAGGCCCATGATTCCTGACCCCATGGATGGTCCTCTTCGCCCTCACTTCTTGATGGGAGTCGACACCAAGAGCTGGCTGGTCGGGCTCAAGATCTGCATCGTGCCGCCGACGTTTTCTTCGGCGCCGCTGATGACTGCTCGGCAAGTAAAGGCCACCGCCGCCCCCCCGGTGGGTGCCGAAAACTGACAACCCTTTTCTGCGCCGACCGGATTCCTGCATCCATCGCTCGTCGGTGTCACCGAGAGATTTTTAAAGCCGCCGTCCGTGCTGAAGATCTGCCGGGAGGAGACCGTTACGGTGCTACTGCCCGTGTTGAAGAGCCAGCAAATCACTTTTCCGTTGAGTTGCCCGGCGCCGCCATAGAGCGGCCCGGCCGTGAGAATATCGGCCTGCGCAGTTCCCCCGAGCGCCACCAGCGCCACGATCGCAGCGATGCTCCGACGCCAATTCATGATCATATGGCCCTATCCCCCAGCTGAGAGAAGCCGCTGCGCCTTCGGCGAGCTTTCGGCGCCCACTCCCTGGTTGCAAGTATCGACAACTTACCACAAAGAAGAGCGGGGCGCTAAGCGGTCACCTCGAAAGACGGAACCCGCTGCCTAGCTGTGACGCCCCGGCTATCCCACCCGCCGCCAGCTCGTCCCCTTCGGCCCATCCTCCAGCACCACGCCGGCGGCGGCGAGCTCGTCGCGGATGCGGTCGGCGGTGGCGAAGTCCTTGGCCTTGCGGGCGGCGATGCGCTGGGCGATCAGGGTCTCGATCTCCCCCGCTTCGGCCCGCCCTTCTTGCCACCCTGGAGCCACGCCGACGGACGCTGCCTCAGCAGGCCCAGGAGATCGGCACCGGCCAGCAGGCTCGCCTGGCCGCGACCTGCTCGGTAATTGCGGTGACAGTCCGAGGGCTCGAACACACGTGGAATTACGGCGACCGGTTACGCAGCTTACGGTGACAATCTACTCAGTTCACGATTTACCGCGACGGTGGTCCCCTGCGCGCCTCACTTCTCCATAGGAAGCGACAGCAAGAGCTGGCCGGTCGAGCTGTAGATCAGCATCGTGCCGCGGATATTTTCCTCAACACCGGTGGTGACCGCCCGGCAAGCGTAGGTAGCCCGGGTCGCCGGTGCCAGGAAATACTGGCAAAACTTTTGCGCCGCGAGCACGCCCGTGCACTCATCGTGGGAAGGTGCAACCTTCCCCGTGAAGCTGCTCCAGATCTCCCGGGCACTGACTGCTGCGGCGCTACTGCCCGCGTTGAAAAGCCTGCAAACCACCGTTCCGCCGGACTGCGCGGGGCCACCATCGCCCGGCCCGGAGGCAAAAGTATCGGCCCTTGCAGTTCCATCGAGCGCAATCAGCGCCGCGATCGCGGCAACGCTCAGACGCCAGTTCATGATGATGTGCCCCCACCGCATGCCCCAGCCCGAGGATGCCGCCGCGCCCTCGTCGAGCTTCCGATGCCCACTCGCCCATTGCGGGCAACGACAAGCTATCACGAATAAAGAGGGGCGCAAGAGATATGGAACTACGGTGACAGTCCCCTCAATTACTTGCCAAACAGGCCCATGATTCCTGCCTCCATGGAACAGTTCCCTGGAAGCTACGGTGGACAGTTCACCCAAGTCCAGGGCCGCTGCCGGCGCGAGCATCGGGTAGCGGGACGGGTCCCCTTCGCGCCCCTTCACTTCTTCATGCGAAGCGTCAGCAAGAGCTGATCGACCGATGTAAACATCTGCATCGTGCCGCTGACATTTTCCTCGATGCCGTTGGTGATTGCCCGGCAAGTATAGGTGCCTGCGCCCATGTTGGCGAAGTATTCGCAAGTCCTTCCCGGCGCGAGCGAGAGGCCGCAGGTATCGCCAGCCAATGCAACCGACCCCTTGGTGCTGTTCCAGATCTGCCGGGTGGGAATCGTCACGTTGTTGACGCCCGTGTTGAAGAGAAAGCAAAACACCCTTCCGTTGAGCTGCCCGCTGCCGCCATACACCGGCCCGGCCGTGAGAATATCGGCCTGCGCAGTTCCACAGAGCGCAATCAGTGCCACGGCCGCCGCAACACCCCGTCGCCAGTTCATGATCATATAGCCCCCATGCCCCAGCCGAGAGAAGCCGCTGCGCCTTCGGCGAGCTTCCGGCGCCCGCTCCCGCTTTGCAAGTATCGACAATTTACCACAAATAAGAGCGGGGGCTAAGCGGTCACCTCGAAAGGCGGAACCGCTGCCTATCTGTGATGCCCCGGCTATCCAACCCGCCGCCAGCTCGTCCCCTTCGGCCCATCTTCCAGCACCACCCCCGCCGCGGCCAGCTCGTCGCGGATGCGGTCGGCCGTGGCGAAGTCCTTGGCTTTGCGGGCGGCGATGCGCTGAGCGATCAGGGTCTCGATCTCCCCCGCTTCGGGCCCGCCCTTCTTGCCGCCCTGGAGCCAATCCGCCGGGCGCTGCTTCAGCAGCCCCAGGAGGTCGGCGCCGGCTAGCAGGCTGGCCTTGGCCGCGACCTGCTCGCTCGCCCGCTCCGCCTTGTTGAGTCGGGTGGCGGCCTCATGCAGATGGGCCAGCGCCAGCGGCGTGTTCAGATCGTCCTCGAGTGCCGCCAGAAGATCGGCAGGCGGCTCGCCCGGTTCGGCGGCGATGTCGATCACCCGCTCCAGGGCGAGGTAGAAGCGGTCGAGCTGACCCGCGGCTTCCGCCAGGCCGGCGCGGGTGAAATCCACGGGCTGGCGGTAATGGGCGGCGAGCAGGGCCAGGCGGATCGCCTCGCCGCGATGGCCCTCCTCCAGCAGCTCATGGACCGTGAAGTAATTGCCCAGGGACTTCGACATCTTCTCGCCGTTCACCTGGACGAAGCCGTTGTGCATCCAGACGCGGGCGAGCGGCGCGCCGTCATGAGCGCAGCGGCTCTGGGCGATCTCGTTCTCATGATGGGGGAAGATGAGGTCGATGCCGCCGCCATGGATATCGAAGGTGACGCCAAGCATGGCTTCCGCCATGGCCGAGCATTCGATATGCCAGCCCGGCCGTCCCAGGCCCCAGGGGCTGGGCCAGCCGGGCTGCGAGGCGTCGCTCGGCTTCCACAGCACGAAATCGGCGGCATGCTTCTTGTAGGGCGCGACCTCGACCCGGGCGCCGGCGATCATGTCGTCCTGGGAGCGCCGGGCGAGCTCGCCATAGTCGGGCATGGAGGGCACGTTGAAGAGGACATGGCCCTCGGCGACATAGGCATGGCCGCGGTCGATGAGGGTCTGGATCATCGTCACCATCTCGGCGATGAAGGCGGTGGCGCGCGGCTCGTGATCGGGGGCGAGCGCGTTCAGCGCCGCCATATCGGCGTGATAGATCGCCGTGGTGCGTTGGGTGAGCTCGGCGATGGCCTCGCCGCGCTCGGCGGCGGCGGCGATGATCTTGTCCTCGACATCGGTGATGTTGCGGACATAGGTGACATGGTCCGCGCCATAGTGCCGGCGCAGCAGTCGGTAGAGGGTATCGAAGACCACGACCGGC
>DATHQQ010000120.1:0-7495 GCA_035482595.1 Verrucomicrobiia bacterium | reverse complement strand
GGGTGAAGATCAGCGGCGCGAAGGTTTGCGAGGCGTCGGGCAGCATCGGTACTGAAAAGCGCAGGAACCCGTAAGCGCCCATCTTTAGCAGCACGCCGGCCAGGATGACGGAGCCGGCCGTCGGCGCCTCCACATGGGCGTCGGGCAGCCAGGTGTGCACCGGCCACATCGGCACCTTGACGGCGAAGGAGGCGAAGAGCGCCAGCCAGAGCCAGCGCTGGGTCTCCACCGGGAAGGCATGGTGCATCAGGGTCGGGATGTCGGTGGTGCCGGCCACGTAATACATGGCGATCAGCGCCAGCATCATCAGCACCGAGCCGAGCAGGGTATAGAGGAAGAACTTGAAGGCCGAATAGACCCGGCGCGACCCGCCCCAGATGCCGATGATCAGGAACATCGGGATCAGCACGCCCTCGAAGAACATGTAGAAGAGCACGAAATCCAGGGCGCAGAAGGTGCCGACCATGAAGGTCTCCAGCACCAGGAAGGCGATCATGTATTCCTTGACCCGGACCTTGACCGCTTCCCAGGCCGAGAGGATGCAGATCGGGGTCAGCAGGGTCGAGAGCAGGACGAAGAGCACCGAGATGCCATCGACGCCCATATGGTAGCGGATGCCGAACGCGGGGATCCAATCCGCCTGCTCGACGAATTGGAAATCCGCCGAGCTGCGGTCGAAGCCGAACCACAGCACCAGCGACAGCAGGAAGGTGATGAGCGAGGTCCAGAGCGCGAGATAGCGGGCGTTGCGGGCGACGGCCGCCGGCTCGCCGCGCAGCACGAGGATCAGCGCGCTGCCGACCAGGGGCAGGAAGGTGACGAGGGAGAGGATCGGCCAGCTGCTCATGGCGTGGTCACCGAGCTCCCCAGAAGAGATACCAGCTGATGATCAGCACGACGCCGATCAGCATGGCGAAGGCGTAGTGATAGACATAGCCCGTCTGCAGCCGCCCGGCGCGCTGCGCCAGGTTGCGCGTGACCGAGGCGACCCCGTCGGGCCCCAGCCCGTCGATGACGGATCCGTCCCCGCCCTTCCAGAGCAGATGGCCGAGCCGCTTGGCCGCGTTCACGAACAGGAAATCGTAGAGCTCGTCGAAATACCACTTGTTGAGGAACAGGAGGTAGATCGGCCGGAACGCCCGGGCCATGGCCGCCGGCAGGCTCGGCCTCAGGATATACATGACGAAGGCGAGCCCGATGCCGCCCAGCCCCAGGATCAACGGCGCCAGGCTGACCCATTCGGGCACATTATGCCCCGCTTCGATCGAATCGTGGCCCGGCAGGACGAACAGCGACTGACGCCAGTAATCCGCCATGTCATGGCCGACGAAGACCGGATAGAAGACGATGCCGGCGAAAGCGGCCCCGAGGGCCAGCGGGATGAGCGGCATCCACATCACCTTCGGCGATTCATGGACGTGATGCAGCGTCTCGTGATCGGCGCGCGATGTCCCATGGAAGGTCATGAACAGCAGGCGCCAAGTGTAGAAACCCGTGCCGCCAGCCGCCAGGGCGCCGAGCCAGAAGCCGAAATGGCCGACGGCGGTGCCCGAGCCCCAGGCGGCCTCGAGGATCATGTCCTTGGAATAGAAGCCCGCGAATCCGAAGACGCCGGGGATCCCGATGCCGCCCAAGGCCAGGCTGCCGGCCCACATCAAGACGTAGGTGATGGGGATCATGCGCCACAGCCCGCCCATCTTGCGCATGTCCTGCTCGCCCGACATGGCATGGATGACGCAGCCGGAGCCGAGGAACAGCAGCGATTTGAAGAAGGCATGGGTGAAGAGGTGGAAGATGGCCGCCCCATAGGCGGAGACTCCGGCGGCCAGGAACATGTAGCCCAGCTGGCTGCAGGTCGAATAGGCAATGACGCGCTTGATGTCGTTCTGGACGAAGCCGATGGTCGCCGCGAAGAGGCAGGTCACGGCGCCGATGACGGTGACGAAGGTCAAGGCGAAGGGCGCGTATTCGAACATTGGCGACAGGCGGCAGACCATGAAGACGCCCGCGGTCACCATCGTTGCGGCATGGATGAGAGCGGAGACGGGGGTCGGACCCTCCATCGCATCCGGCAGCCAGGTGTGCAGGCCGATCTGGGCCGATTTACCCATGGCGCCGATGAAGAGCAGGATGCAGAGGGTCTCCATGGTCGGCAGCCGCATGCCCAGGAACTCGATGGTGGTGCCGGCCATGGCCGGCGCCGCCTTGAAGACCTCCACGTACTCGACATGCTTGAAGACGAAATAGACGCCCATGATGCCGAGCATGAAACCGAAATCGCCGACGCGGGTGACGACGAAGGCCTTGATGGCCGCCGCGTTCGCCGAAGGCCGCTGATACCAGAAGCCGACCAGCAGATAGGAGCAGAGACCCACCCCCTCCCAGCCGAAGAAGAGCTGCATGAAGTTATCGGCCGTGATCAGCATCAGCATGAAGAAGGTGAACAGGCTGAGATAGCTCATGAAGCGCGGGATCGAGGGATCGCCGTGCATGTAGCCGATGGAATAGATATGGACCATGGCCGAGACGGTGGTGACGACGATCAGCATCACCGCGGTCAGCTGGTCGATGCTGATCGCCCAATGCGCCTGGAAGCCGCCCGACAGGAACCAGGTGAAGATCTCCGTCGTGCGCGGCGCCCCGTGATGCAGGCCCACATCGAAGAAGACGATCCAGGCGAGCACCATGGAGACCAGGAGAGCGGCGCAGGTGACGAGCTGGGCACCCCGGTCGCCGATATGGCGCCAGAAGAGCCCGGCGATGGCAGCCGCCACCAGCGGCAGGAAGATCATCACGACGTCCATCGCGCTATCAGCCCTTCATCATGTTGATGTCTTCGACGGCGATGGAGCCGCGATTGCGGAAGTAGACGACGAGGATGGCAAGGCCGATGGCGGCCTCCGCCGCCGCCACGGTCAGCACGAACATGGCGAAGACCTGGCCGACCAGATCCCCGAGATTCGTCGAGAAAGCGACCAGATTGATGTTGACGGCGAGCAGCATCAGCTCGATCGACATCAGGATGATGATGACGTTCTTGCGGTTGAGGAAGATGCCGAAGATCCCCAGGGTGAACAGGATCGCGGCTACGGTCAGGTAATGGGCGAGCCCGATGGTCATAAGGATACCCCGCTGCCGCTCGGCACATTCTTGATCTCGAGGGATTTCTCGGCCCGACGCCCCATCTGCCGGTCGATCGACTGCCGGCGCACCCCTTCGCGATGGCGCAGCGTCAGCACGATGGCCCCGACCATCGCCACCAGCAGCACGAAGCCCGCAAGCTCGAAGAGATAGATGTAGTTCGTATAGAGAACGAGGCCCAGCGCATGGGTGTTGGTGATGCTGCTGGGCGGCGGCGAGGGCGCGCGGGCGGCACTCTCCGCCAGCGGCGAGACGATCCAGGCGCCGAAGACCAGCGCCAGCTCCACCAGAAGGATGAGACCGATGACGAGGCCGATGGGCAGATAGGTGAGGAAACCCTGGCGCAGCTCGGCGAAATCGATGTCGAGCATCATGACGACGAAAAGGAACAGCACCGCCACGGCGCCGACATAGACCACGACCAGGATCATGGCCAGGAACTCCGCGCCCATGAGGACGAAGAGCCCGGCGGCGCTGAAGAACGCCAGGATCAGGAACAGGACGGAATGAACCGGATTGCGCGACGACACCACCATCACGCCGGAGGCGATGGCGATAGCGGCGAAGGCGTAGAAGGCGATGACCTGGATGATCATGGCGCGTCTACCGGTAGGGCGCGTCGGCCGCCAGATTGGCGGCGATCTCGGCTTCCCAGCGGTCGCCGTTATCCAGCAGCTTCTGCTTGTCGTAGAACAGCTCCTCGCGGGTCTCGGTCGCGAATTCGAAGTTCGGCCCCTCGACGATGGCGTCCACCGGGCAGGCTTCCTGGCACAAGCCGCAATAGATGCATTTGGTCATGTCGATGTCGTAGCGCGTCGTCCGGCGGCTGCCGTCCGCCCGCGGCTCGGCTTCGATGGTGATGGCCTGGGCCGGGCAGATCGCCTCGCAGAGCTTGCAGGCGATGCAGCGTTCCTCGCCGTTGGGATAGCGGCGCAGCACATGCTCGCCCCGGAAGCGCGGGCTCAAGGGACCCTTCTCATAGGGATAGTTGATGGTTACCCGCGGCTTGAAGAGATAGGAGAAGGTCATCTTCATGCCGGAGAGCAGCTCGAACAGCAGCAGGCTTTTGCCCGCACGCCCCATCGCCGTCATCGTCCTACCCTCCCCGGCTTCGCCGGATGATCGATACGCAGCCTCATGGCAGCCACCCGAAGGCCAGGAGCGCCCCTGCCGTCAGCACCACCCAGAGCAGCGACAGCGGCAGGAAGACCTTCCAGCCGAGCCGCATGAGCTGGTCGTAGCGGTAGCGCGGGAATGTCGCGCGGACCCACAGGAACAGGAACAGCACCAGGCAGATCTTGGCGGCAAACCAGATCGGCCCCGGGATCCAGGTGAAGGGCGCGATATCCACCAGCGGGAGCCACCCTCCCAGGAACAGGATGGAGATCGTGGCGCTCACCAAAATCATGTTGCCGTATTCGCCCAGGAAGAAGAGGGCGAAGGTCATCGAGGAATATTCGGCAAAATAGCCGGCGACGAGCTCCGACTCCGCTTCCGTCAGATCGAAGGGCGACCGGGCGGTCTCGGCCAGCCCCGAGATGAAGAAGACGACGAACATCGGCAGCAGCGGCACGGCGAACCAGATATGGCGCTGGGCCATCACGATGTCGGAGAGGTTCAGCGAGCCGACGCAGAGCAGCACCGTGATTATCACGAAGCCGATGGAGACCTCGTAGGAGACCATCTGCGCTGCCGAGCGGAGGGCGCCCAGGAAGGGATATTTCGAATTGCTCGCCCAGCCGGCCATGACGATGCCGTAGACGCCGAGGGAGGAAATGGCGAAGAGATAGAGAATGCCGACATTGATATTGGCGAGAACAATGCCCGGCCCGAAGGGAATCACCGCCCAGGCCACCATGGCGAGGATGAAGGTGATCATGGGGGCGGCGATGAAGACGACGCGATTGGCGCCGCTGGGGATCACGGTCTCCTTGTACAGCAGCTTCAGCCCGTCGGCGAAGGGCTGCAGCAGGCCGAAGGGCCCGACCACATTGGGGCCGCGGCGCAGCTGCATCGCCGCCAGCACCTTGCGCTCGGCGTAGGTCAGATAGGCGATCGCGATCAGAAGCGGGACCACGATCGCGAGTACCTCGGCGACGATGATCGCCGTCGGCACGACATAGCCGTGGAGAAAATCACCCATAGGTGCCGGTTGCCTCCACCCCGCCCGCCACATAGGTCTCCGTGCATTTCGCCATGGTCTCGGAGGCCCGGCTGATGGGATCGGTCATGTAGAAATTGGTAATCGGCGTCCGGAAGGCCGTCGCCTCGACGGGGCCCTCGCGGCCGAAGGGACCCCAGGCCGCGGGCTCCGCCGAATTGAGCCGCTGGAAACGGGGATTGGCCTCGAAGAGCTGCCGGCGGAGCTGAGCGAGGTTGTCATAAGGCAGCGGCTTGCCCAGGACCTGGGACAGGGCGCGAAGCACCGCCCAATCCTCCCTTGCCTCGCCCGGCGGGTAGACGGCCCGCAGGCCGAGCTGGGCGCGGCCTTCCGTGTTCATGTAAGTGCCGTCCTTCTCGGTATAGGCGGCCCCGGGCAGGACGACATCGGCGCGGTGGGCGCCGGCGTCGCCGTGATGGCCCTGATAGACCACGAAGGCCCGGCCCAGCTTCGCCATGTCGATCTCGTCGACGCCGAGCAGATAGACGCATTCGATCTCGCCCTTGGCAGCACCGGCCAGGATGCCGGCGGTGTCGCGCCCGCCCGACCCCGGCACGAAGCCGAGCTCGAGCCCGCCGACCCGCGCCGCGGCGGTATGGAGGATGTTGAAGCCGTTCCATCCTTCCTTCACCAGCCCGGCGGCCTCGGCCAGCTTGCGGGCGAGATGCAGGATGGCGGCGCCGTCGCCGCGGGTGAGCGCGCCCTGCCCCAGGATCAGCATCGGGCGTTCGGCCTTCTGCAGGGTCTCGAAGAAGGGATGGCGCCCCTCGGCCAGCGCCTGCAGCGTCTCCGCGCCCTCGCCCAGATGCTCGTACTTATAGGTGAGGTCGAGATGCTCGCCGATGACGGCCACCTTGAAGCGGCCCTGATGCGTGCGCTTCAGGATGCGGGCGTTGACGAGGGGGGCTTCCCAGCGCGGATTGCTGCCGATGATCAGGCAGGCATCGGCCTGCTCGATGCCGGCGATTGTGGTGTTGAAGAGATAGCCCGCGCGGGTGGCGGGATCGAGGGCGGCACCGTCTTGCCGGCAATCGAGATGGGGCGAGCCCAGGGAGGCCATGAGCCCCTTGAGGGCGAACATCGCCTCGGCATCGACGAGGTCGCCCGCCAAGGCGGCGATCTTGCCGCCGGGGACGCCGGCCAGGCGATCGGCGATGGCCTGGAAGGCCTCCTCCCAGGTCGCCGGCTTCAGCCGCCCGTCGAGCCGGACGTAGGGCCGGTCGAGGCGCTGGCGGATCAGGCCGTCGCAGGCGAAGCGTGTCTTGTCGGAGATCCACTCCTCGTTCACCGCCTCGTTGAGGCGCGGCAGCACGCGCATCACTTCGCGTCCGCGGGTGTCGACATTGATGTTGCTGCCCACGGCGTCGAGCACGTCAACGGATTCGGTGCTGTGCAGTTCCCAGGGCCGGGCCATGAAGGCATAGGGCTTGGAGGTCAGCGCGCCCACCGGGCAGAGATCGATGATATTGGCCGAGAGCTCGGACCGCAGCGCCCGCTCGATATAGGTGCTGATCTCCATATGCTCGCCGCGGCCGAGCGCCCCCAGCTCCTCCACTCCCGCCACTTCCGTCGAGAATCGCACGCAGCGCGTGCAATGGATGCAGCGGTTCATCGAGGTCTTGACCAAAGGCCCGAAATTCTTGTCCCGCACCGCCCGCTTGGCCTCGGCGAAGCGGCCATGGTCCATGCCATAGGCCATCGCCTGATCCTGCAGGTCGCACTCCCCGCCCTGGTCGCAGATCGGGCAATCCAGCGGATGGTTGGCGAGGAGGAATTCCATCACCCCTTTTCGCGCCTGGCGCACCATGGGAGTGTCGGTGTGGATGACCATGCCTTCGGCGGCGGGCATGGCGCAGGAGGCAATGGGTTTCGGCGACTTCTCCTGCTCCACCAGGCACATGCGGCAATTGCCGGCGACCGACAGGCGCTCGTGATAGCAGAAGCGGGGAATTTCCTTGCCCGCCAGCTCGCAGGCCTGGAGCACCGTGGCGCCGGCAGGCACCTCGATCGCCGCGCCGTCGATGGTCAGCTTCGGCATCGCCCTCTCCTACTCCGCCGCCCGCCGCGCCGAGCGCTGCGCGATCCGCGCCTCGATCTCGGGCCGGAAATGACGGATAAGCCCCTGGATCGGCCAGGCCGCCGCATCGCCGAGGGCGCAGATCGTATGGCCCTCGATCTGGCGCGTCACCTGCT
>DATHQQ010000119.1:0-3819 GCA_035482595.1 Verrucomicrobiia bacterium | reverse complement strand
GCTCGTGATGGTCGGTCAGCGTCGCCGGCTGCTGGACTATCTGAAGCGCAAGAGCGATGGGCGCTACAAGGAGCTCATCGAACGCCTTGGACTGCGTCGCTAACCACCCTACCTCTCACTTATCGTGGGCGCTCCGGCCATCGCCGGGCGCCGATACGCTTGTGCCCGCCGCACGGCCGGGGCGGGACGCTTGCAAGCCGGGCCGACGCAAGCAGCGCGAATGCGCTGCTTTCGCGGGTCCGGCAGTGGGCATTCCGGCCATCACACTGAACGGAACCAATAAAAATGTTCAACATACATCGTAAGGAAATCAACTGGGGCGGGCGCAAGCTCGTCCTCGAGTCGGGCCGCATCGCCCGGCAGGCCGACGGCGCCGTGCTCGCCACCTATGGCGAGACGGTCGTGCTCTGCACCGCCGTGGGCCAGAAGCAGCCGAAGCCGGGGATCGACTTCTTCCCGCTGACGGTCAACTACCAGGAAAAGACCTTCGCCGCCGGCAAGATTCCCGGCGGCTTTTTCAAGCGCGAGGGACGGCCGACGGAGAAGGAGGTCCTGACCTCCCGCCTCATCGACCGCCCGATCCGCCCGCTCTTCGCGGCCGGCTACCGCAACGAGACCCAGGTCGTCTGTACGGTGCTGAGCCATGATCTGGAGAATGATCCGGATGTCGTGGCGATGATCGGCGCCTCCGCGGCGCTGACCATCTCCGGCATCCCCTTCCTCGGCCCCATCGCCGCCGCCCGCGTCGGCTATGCCGAGGGCAAGTACATCCTGAACCCGCTGCAGGAGAAGCTGCCGGAATCGGCCCTCGACCTCGTGGTCGCCGGCACCGGCGAGGGCGTGCTGATGGTGGAATCGGAGGCCAAGGAGCTCTCCGAGGAGATCATGCTGGGTGCCGTCACCTTCGGCTTCGAGCAGTTCCAGCCGGTCATCCGCGCCATCATCGAGCTGGCCGAGCTCTGCGCCAAGGAGCCTTGGAATCTGCCGGTGGCAGCACCGGAGGCCGAGGCCGTGGCCAGGCGTCTGTCCGAAGTCTCCCAGGGCGATCTGCGCACCGCCTATAACGAAACCGCCAAGCAGGCGCGCACCGAGAAGGTCGCCGCCGTGAAGGCGAAGGCCGCCGAGACCCTCGTCGCCGAGGGCCTGCCGGCCGAGCTGGTGGGCAAGAAGTTCAAGGCGCTGGAGCAGGAGATCGTGCGCGGCGCGATCCTGGAGACCGGCCGGCGCATCGACGGCCGCGACACCAAGACCGTGCGTCCGATCGAATGCCAGATCGGCGTCCTGCCGCGGGCCCATGGCTCGGCCCTCTTCACCCGGGGCGAGACCCAGGCTCTCGTGGTCACCACGCTGGGCACCGGCGAGGATGAGCAGATCATCGACGCGCTGGAGGGCGAATCCCGCCAGGCCTTCATGCTGCACTACAACTTCCCCCCCTATGCGACCAACGAGGCAGGCCGCATGGGCTCGCCCGGTCGGCGCGAGATCGGCCATGGCAAGCTCGCCTGGCGGGCGGTGCGTCCGCTGCTGCCGGCGAAGGAAGCCTTTCCCTACACCATCCGCGTCGTCTCGGAGATCACCGAGTCGAACGGCTCCTCCTCCATGGCCACGGTTTGCGGCGCCTCGCTCTCGATGATGGATGCGGGCGTTCCGCTGTCCCGTCCCATCGCCGGCATCGCCATGGGCCTGATCAAGGAGGGCGAGAAGTTCGCCGTCCTCTCCGACATCCTGGGCGATGAGGATCATCTCGGCGACATGGACTTCAAGGTCGCGGGCACCGATCGCGGCATCACCTCGCTGCAGATGGATCTGAAGATCACCTCGATCACGCCCGAGATCATGAAGATCGCGCTGGCCCAGGCGCAGGACGGAAGGCTGCATATCCTCGGCGAGATGGCCAAGGCCATCGATTCCTCGCGCGAGGGCGTCAGCGCCAATGCGCCGCGGATCACCGTGATCAACATCCCCAAGGACAAGATCCGCGAAGTGATCGGCACCGGCGGCAAGATCATCCGCGAGATCTGCGAGGTCACCGGGGCCAAGATCGACATCGAGGACGACGGCACCATCAAGGTGGCGGCGGTCGATGCCACCGCGGCCCAGGCCGCCATCGACTGGATCCGCGGCATCGTCGCCGAACCCGAGGTCGGGATGGTCTACACCGGTAAGGTGGTGAAGATCATGGATTTCGGCGCCTTCGTGAACTTCCTGGGCAGCCGGGACGGGCTGGTCCATATCAGCGAGCTGGCCCCGCAGCGGGTCAAGCAGACCAGCGACGTCGTCAATGTCGGCGATCAGGTGAAGGTCAAGGTGCTGGGCGTCGACGACCGCGGCAAGGTCAAGCTCAGCATGAAGGCGGTCGACCAGAAGACCGGCGAGGATGTGAGCCAGAGGGCCGACGCCGCCAGCTAAGGGGGTTCGGCCTCTATCCTCTTGAAGTCATTGAAACCGGCGGCCCGGCTTGGATCCCAAGCCGGGCCGTTGGCGTTTGTGGGCGTGGAATCGAGTCCGCTTGCGCCCGGCGGCGCCCTCGCTATGGTGCAGCCCTAGAGCAAGATCGGGTCAGCTTGAATCAAGCTGACCCGTGAATCTTGCTCTACTTAAACGATGAGAGCCTGATTCACGTCTCAAGCCGCTTCGGCTTGAGACGATCAGGCTCTAGGCTGGAAATGCCCCGCTTTTGCGGGGAGGATGACGGAAGAGCCAGACGCGAGGAAAAGGGTCATGGGCAATGCCCTGTTGCCGGCCGTCGTTGGCCACCGGGGTGCCGCGGCCGCAGCACCGGAAAACACGCTGGAATCCCTGCGGCTGGCGGCCGAGCAGGGGGCGGCGATGGTGGAATTCGACGTCAAGCTGACGGCCGACGGCGCCCTCATCCTGATGCATGACGAAGAGCTGGACCGCACCACCACGGGCCACGGGGCCGTCGCCGCAACGGTGCTGGCCGATATCCGCGGCCTCGATGCCGGCGGCTGGTTCGCCGATGCCTGGCGCGGCGCCCGGGTGCCGACGCTGGACGAGACCGTCGGCCTCCTGGAGAAATGCGGCCTGAATGCCAATATCGAGATCAAGCCCTGTCCCGGACGCGAGGTCGAGACCGCCGCGGCTGTGGTCGCCTGCCTGCGGCAGTCCTGGCCGAAGGGCCGGCCCTGGCCGCTGCTCTCGAGCTTTGCCCGGGACAGCCTGGCCGTGGCGCGCGACGCGGCGCCCGAGATCCCGCGCGGCCTGCTCCTCTGGGGCAAGCCCGCGGATTGGAGTGCCGCGGCGAGGAGCCTGGATTGCGCGAGCGTGCATTGCGCGGCGGAGGATATGACGCCCGAATGGGCGGCGGAGATCGGCCGGCTGGGCTACGGGCTTGCCGTTTATACGGTCAATGATGTTGCCCTGGCAGCCCGGTTGCGCCGATGGGGCGTGGACAGCATCATCACGGACGATCCCGCGGCCCTCCTCGGCGCTGCCGCAGCCCGGGACTAACGTGACACAACGAGCGAGAAGACATAGAAGAGAAGAGTCGTGCAGGCGCTGAAACCCATCATCATCTCGGGCCGCGAGGTCCTGCCGCTGGTCGAGGGCGGCAAAGGCATCTCGATCTCCAACGGGGAGAGCTCGGGCCCCTGGGCTGCGAGTGGCGGCGTCGGTACCTTCTCCGGCGTCAATGCCGATTCCTTCGATGAAAACGGCCAGCTCATCGAGCAGGCCTATCATGGCAAGACCCGGCGCGAGCGCCATGAGGAGCTCATCGCCTATGCGATCCAGGGCGGCATCTATCAGGCCCGCATCGCCCATGAGATCGCCGGCGGCCAGGGCCGCATCCATATGAAC
>DATHQQ010000118.1:0-2111 GCA_035482595.1 Verrucomicrobiia bacterium | reverse complement strand
GGGCTTCGGCATCCAGATGGCCCATACGCCGCTCAATCTCTCGATCATCCTGGCGGCGCTGGCCTGCGTCTTCGTCTGGATCTATGTCTGGCACACGCCCTGGGGCTACGAGCTGCGCACCGTCGGCCATAGCGAGCGGGCCGCCGTCTATGCCGGGGTCAAGCCGCGGCGCGTGATCCTGGTGACGCTCTGCCTCTCGGGCGCGCTGGCCGGCCTCGTCGGCGTCAACGAGATCATGGGTGTGCAGCACCGCCTGCTGCTGAACTTCAACGCCGGCTACGGCTTCACCGGCATCGCCGTCGCGCTGATGGGGCGGAGCCATCCCTTGGGGGTCGTGCTGGCCAGCATCCTGTTCGGAATCCTGACACAAGGCGGGGCCGAGCTCGCCTTCGAGATCCCCACCATCGACCGCAATATGGTGACGGTGATCCAGGGGCTGGTGATCCTCTTCTCCGGCGCCCTGGCGCATCTCAGCCGCCCCTGGCTCGAGGCGCTGTTCGCCTTGCTGTCGCGCCGGCGCTTCGATCCCGCCGGCTTGGGCCGGCAGGCGTGAGATGGATCACGATCTGCTTCTCCACACCCTGTCCGCCACGCTGCGCCTCTCGACGCCGCTCATCCTCTGCGCCATGGCCGGGCTGCTGTCGGAGCGCTCGGGCATCGTCGATATCGGGCTCGAGGGCAAGATGCTGGTGGCCGCCTTCGCCGCCGCCTCGGTGGCGGCGGTGACCGGCTCACCCTGGCTGGCGCTGGCCGCCGGCATCGTCACCGCCACGGCCTTCGCTTTGCTGCATGGCTATGCCTGCATCACCCAGCGCGGCAATCAGGTGGTCAGCGGCGTGGCCATCAATCTGCTGGCCTCGGGCCTCACCATCGTGCTCGGCAGCTATTGGTTCCAGCAGGGCGGGCAGACGCCGCTGCTGACGAATCTCGGACGCTTCCGGCCCATCGACCTTCCGGGCGTCGGCCTGCTGAGCGGCGTGCCGATCCTGGGGCCGATCTATCGCGACCTCGTCAGCGGCCATAACCTGATCGTCTATCTGGCGCTGCTCTCGGTGCCGGCGACCCATTGGCTGGTGAACAAGACGCGCTTCGGGCTGCGCCTGCGCGCCGTCGGCGACAATCCCCAGGCGGTGGACACGGCCGGCATCTCCGTCGCCTGGCTGCGCTACCGCGCGGTCCTGCTGTGCGGGCTCCTCACCGGCATCGCCGGCACCTATGTCTCCATCGCCGAGAATGCCGGCTTCAGCCGCGACATGACCGCGGGCCAGGGCTTCATCGCGCTGGCCGCCATGATCTTCGGGAAATGGCGGCCTTATCCGGCGCTGGGCGCCTGCCTGCTCTTCGGCCTGCTCGATGCCGTTTCGATTCGCCTCCAGGGGGTGCGGCTCGCCGGGATCGGCGAGGTGCCGGTGCAGCTGATCCAGGCTCTGCCCTATGCCTTGACGGTGCTGCTGCTCGCGGGCTTCATCGGCAAGGCGGTGGCGCCCAAGGCGAGCGGCATTCCCTATGTCAAGGAGCACTGACGTGCCCAAGGAGAAAGTGGCGGAGATGCTGGCGGCCGCCCGCGAGGCCATGGCGCGCGCCTATGCGCCCTATTCCAATTTTCCCGTTGGCGCTGCCTTGCTGGGCGCCAATGGCAAGATCTATGCCGGCTGCAATGTCGAGAACGCGGCCTATCCGCAAGGCTGCTGCGCCGAGGCCTCGGCGATCTCGGCGATGGTGGCCGATGGCGAGCGGCAGATCCAGGCCGTCCTCGTCGTGGGGCAAGGTGCTGCGCTGATCGCCCCCTGCGGCGGCTGCCGGCAGCGGCTGAACGAGTTCGCGGCACCGGAGACCCCGGTCCATCTCTGCGGACCCACGGGGCTGATGAAGACCGTCACCATGGGCGAGCTGCTGCCCCATGGCTTCGGCCCGCACAGCCTGGAGAGCGCATCATAAGCGCGGCCGCCGATATTAATGGGGCCGACGGGGCCGCGGCGGTCATTCGCGCGCGCCGGCCGGGCTTCACCCCCGCGATGGCGGTGGTGCTGGGCTCGGGCCTGGGAGCGCTTGCCGAAGGCCTCCAGGACGCGAGCGTCATCCCTTATGCGGAGCTTCCCGGCTTTCCCCAG
>DATHQQ010000117.1:0-5080 GCA_035482595.1 Verrucomicrobiia bacterium | reverse complement strand
CGGTGATCTTCCTGGAGAACGAGATCCTCTATGGCCACAGCTTCCCTGTGCCCACCGATCCGGATTTCATCGTCCCCATCGGCCGGGCCCGGATCATGCGGCCGGGCAAGCATGTCACCATCACCGCCTTCTCGCTGATGGTCGATCATGCGCTGAAGGCCGCCGAGCAGCTGGCGGGCGAGGGCATCGAGGCGGAGGTGATCGATCTTCGCACCATTCGCCCGCTGGATACGGCGACCATCCTGGAATCGGTGAAGCGCACCAACCGCCTCGTCAGTGTCGAGGAGGGCTGGCCCTTCGCCGGCATCGGCTCCGAGCTTTCCGCTGTCATGATGGAACAAGCCTTCGATTGGCTGGACGCGCCGGTCATGCGGGTGGCCGGTGCCGATGTGCCGCTGCCCTATGCGGCCAATCTCGAACGCCTGGCCCTGCCGCATCCCGAGCAGATCGTCGCCGCGGCCCGCCAAGCCTGCTACCGCGCCTAGGGGGAGCGCAAGGAATGCCGACCAATATCCTGATGCCCGCGCTCTCGCCCACCATGACCGAGGGCAAGCTCGCCAAATGGCTGAAGAATGAAGGCGACGAGGTCAAGGCGGGGGATGTCATCGCCGAGATCGAGACCGACAAGGCCACCATGGAGGTGGAGGCGGTCGATGAAGGCAAGCTGCAGAAGATCCTGGTGCCTGCCGGCACCGAGGGAGTGAAGGTCAATACGCCCATCGCCCGGATCCAGGGCGAGGACGAGGCGGATGGCGCGCCGGCGCCCAACAAGCCTGCCGCTACGCAGCCCGCGCCAGCTGCTGCACCCGCTGCAGCTGCCCCTGCCACGTCGCCAGCGGCGAGCGTACCCGCCGCCCCCAAAGCTGCGCTGCCGGCCGAGCCGGAGGCGACCGGTGCCACGACCACCATGACCGTGCGCGAGGCGCTGCGCGATGCCATGGCGGAGGAGATGCGCCGCGACCCAAGCGTCTTCCTGATGGGGGAGGAGGTCGCGGAATATCAGGGTGCCTATAAGATCAGCCAGGGGCTGCTGGAGGAGTTCGGGGCGGGCCGCGTCATCGATACGCCCATCACCGAGGCGGGCTTCGCCGGGCTCGGCGTGGGAGCGGCCTTCAACGGCCTCCGGCCCATCGTCGAATTCATGACGATGAACTTCGCCATGCAGGCGATCGACCAGATCATCAATTCCGCCGCCAAGACCCGCTACATGTCGGGCGGCCAGATGGGCAGCCCCATCGTCTTCCGCGGCCCCAATGGTGCTGCGGCCCGGGTCGGCGCGCAGCATTCACAATGCTATGCCAGCTGGTACGGCCATGTGCCGGGGCTGAAGGTCGTGGCGCCCTACAGCGCGGCCGACGCCAAGGGCCTGCTGAAGGCAGCGATCCGCGATCCCAATCCCGTCATCTTCCTGGAGAACGAGATCCTCTACGGCCACAGCTTCCCGGTGCCCACCGATCCGGACTTCATCGTCCCCATCGGCCGGGCCCGCATCGTGCGGCCGGGCAAGCATGTCACCATCACCGCCTTCTCGCTGATGGTCGATCATGCCCTCAAGGCAGCCGAGCAACTGGCGGGCGAAGGCATCGAGGCGGAGGTCATCGATCTGCGCACCATCCGCCCGCTGGACACCGCGACCATCGTGGAATCGGTGAAGCGCACCAATCGCCTCGTCAGCGTCGAGGAGGGTTGGCCCTTCGCCGGCATTGGATCGGAACTCGCCGCGGTGATGATGGAGCAGGCCTTCGACTGGCTGGACGCGCCGGTGGTGCGGGTGGCCGGGGCCGATGTGCCGCTGCCCTATGCCGCCAATCTGGAACGCCTGGCCCTGCCGCATCCCGAGCAGATCGTGGCCGCGGCCCGCCAAGCCTGCTACCGAGCCTAAGGGGGAGCGCAGAGATGCCGACCAATATTCTGATGCCTGCGCTCTCGCCCACCATGACCGAGGGCAAGCTCGCCAAATGGCTGAAGAACGAGGGCGACGAGGTCAAGGCGGGGGATGTCATCGCCGAGATCGAGACCGACAAGGCGACCATGGAGGTCGAGGCGGTCGACGAAGGCAAGCTGCAGAAGATCCTGGTCCCCGCCGGCACCGAGGCGGTGAAGGTCAACGAGCCCATCGCCGTGATCCTGGGCGAGGGCGAGGATCCCTCGGCGGTCGCCGCACCCGCCGCCAAGCCCGCCGCCCAGCCGTCCGCGGCACCGGCCGCCAAACCGGCCCCTACAGCCCCGGCCCCTGCAGCCCGGGCCCCGGCATCAGCGCCCCAAGCCGTGGCGCCGGCTGCGAGCCCGGCACCCGCTGCGACGCCGGCACGAGCCACGGGCGAACGCATCTTCGCCAGCCCGCTGGCCCGGCGCCTGGCCGCGGAAGGCGGCATCGATCTCGGCGGTCTCAGCGGCAGCGGCCCCCATGGCCGAATCATCAAGGCGGATATCGAAGCGGCTCAGGCGCGCGGTCCCGTGGCCAAGCCAACGGCAGCCCCTGCCGCGCAGCCTGCCGCGGCACCGGTGGCCGCACCGGCCCTGTCGGCCGCGGCTGTCGCCGGCACCACGCCCTATCACCTCCTGCCTGCCACGACCATGCGCAAGGTGATCGCGCGGCGGATGGTGGAATCCAAGCAGCAGGTCCCGCATTTCTATCTCTCCATCGATTGCGAGCTCGATCAGCTCCTGAAGCTGCGCGCCGATCTCAACGCCAAGGCGCCGGAGAAGGGCGAGGGGGCCTATAAGCTCTCGGTCAATGATTTCGTGATCCGCGCCTCGGCTTTGGCCTTGCGCAAGGTGCCGGCCGCGAACGCGGCTTATTCCGAGGAAGGCGCGGTGATGTTCGATGCGGTCGACATCTCCGTGGCGGTCGCCATCCCGGGCGGGCTGATCACGCCCATCGTCCGCAATGCCGATCAGAAGGGGCTGGCGGCCATCTCCAGCGACATGAAGGCCCTCGCGGGCAAGGCGCGCGAAGGCAAGCTGAAGCCGGAGGAGTTCCAGGGCGGCACCTTCTCCATCTCCAATCTCGGCATGTTCGGGATCAAGGATTTCCAGGCGGTGATCAACCCGCCTCAGGGCGCCATCCTGGCGGTGGGCGCGGGCGAGCAGCGACCGGTGGTCAAGGCCGGGGCGCTCGCCATCGCCACCGTCATGACCTGCACCCTCTCCGTCGATCACCGCGTCCTCGATGGGGCCATCGGCGCCGAATTCCTCGCTGCCTTCAAGAAACTGATCGAAGACCCGATCACGATGCTGCTTTAGGACGTCTTCGTGGCCGCCGCCGACAAGATCAACCTGGCAGAGAAGCTCGCGACCTTCAGCGAGCATTGGAATCCGAAGCTCGTCGACACCATCGACGACTACGACATCAAGCTGGTGAAGCTCCTGGGCGATTTCGTCTGGCATTCCCATGCGGGCGAGGATGAGCTCTTCCTCGTGCTGAAGGGCGCCTTCCGCATGGATTTCCGCGACCGCCAGGTCAGCGTCGCCGCGGGCGAGATGATCGTGGTGCCGCGCGGCGTGGAGCATAAGCCCTTCGCCGAGCAGGAATGCGAGATCCTGCTGCTGGAGCGCCGCGGCGTGGTCAATACAGGCAATGCCGATCCGGGCGCGCTCACCCGCTCGGCCCTCGAGAGGATCTGACATCATGGCCGAGCAATCCTTCGATCTCGTGGTGCTGGGCTCGGGACCCGGCGGCTATGTCGCCGCGATCCGAGCGGCCCAGCTCGGTATGAAGGCGGTGGTGATCGAGCGCGACCAGCTGGGCGGCATCTGCCTCAACTGGGGCTGCATTCCGACCAAGGCCCTGCTGCGCAGCGCCGAGATCGCCCATCTCCTGAACCATCTGGGCGACTACGGATTCTCGGCCAAGGAGGTGAGCTTCGATCTGAAGAAGATCGTCGATCGCTCGCGCAAGGTAGCGGGGCAGCTCTCCGCCGGCGTCAAATTCTTGCTGAAGAAGAACAAGGTGACGGTGATCGAAGGCCAGGGGCGGCTGGCCGGACCCGGCAAGGTCGCCGTCGACAAGGCCGGCACGATCACGACCGTCACCGCCAAGCATATCATCCTCGCCACCGGTGCCCGCGCCCGCGCGCTCCCGGGGCTGGAGCCCGACGGCAAGCTCGTCTGGACCTACAAGGAGGCGATGCTGCCCGACCGCATGCCGAAGTCGCTGCTGGTCGTGGGCAGCGGCGCCATCGGCATCGAATTCGCCAGCTTCTACCGCAATCTCGGCGCCGAGGTGACGGTGGTCGAGGTGCTGGACCGCATCCTGCCGGTAGAGGATGCCGAGATCTCCGATTTCGCGCGCAAGGCCTTCGAGAAGCAGGGCATCAAGATCGTCACCTCGGCCACGGTGAAGGGCCTCAAGAAGGCCGCCGACAGCGTGACAGCGACCATCGAGGCCGGCGGCAAGTCGACGGATCAGACCTTCGACCGGGTCGTCCTCGCCATCGGCATCGTGGGCAATGTGGAGAACCTCGGCCTCGAAGGCACCAAGGTGAAGGTCGAGAAGACCCATGTGGTGATCGACAAATGGTGCGCCACGGGAGAGCCGGGGATCTACGCCATCGGAGATCTGGTGGGCCCGCCCTGGCTCGCCCATAAGGCCAGCCATGAGGGCGTGCTCTGCGTCGAGCACATCGCCGGGGTGAAGGGCGCCCACCCGCTGGATGTCAGCCGCGTGCCGGGCTGCACCTATTGCATGCCGCAGGTGGCGAGCGTCGGGCTGACCGAGGCGGCGGCCAAGGCCGCGGGGCATGAGGTCAAGGTCGGCCGCTTCCCCTATATCGGCAATGGCAAGGCGATCGCGATGGGCGAGCCGCAGGGGCTGGTCAAGACGGTGTTCGACGCCAAGACCGGCGAGCTGCTGGGCGCCCATATGGTCGGGGCCGAGGTCACCGAGCTGATCCAGGGTTATACCATCGCCAAGACCCTGGAATCGACCGAGGCCGAGCTGATGGATACCATCTTCCCCCATCCGACCCTTTCCGAGACCATGCACGAGTCCGTGCTTGACGCTTACGGCCGGGCCATCCATTTCTGATCCCATGGAAGCGGTTCGCGCACGCCACCCCGAAAAGCTCGACCGGCCGGA
>DATHQQ010000116.1:0-8293 GCA_035482595.1 Verrucomicrobiia bacterium | reverse complement strand
GACCCTGCTCGCCCTGCGCCAGCCCCTGCTGATCTTCCAGGACACGCTCAAATATCCCGAGGCGGATCTCTGCACCATCCGCCAGGCCGATCGCGACGGCGGCCGGCTGGTGGGGCGCGAGGTGCTGAAGCTCGGCGTCGGATCCGTGGTGGCCCTGATTCCCGAGGCGCATTGGCCGGCTATCGCCGAGCGGGTCAAGGGGCTGCGCGACGCCATCCGCGAGAAGAGCGCGGAGGTGGCGCTCCGGGTGGTCAAATGCGGCGATGGCGAGCTCAACGACACCCAGGCCGCTTTGGCCCGCGACATCACCCTCCATGGCCGGCCCGATGCCATCGTCGCCGGCAATGATCAGATGGGCATCGCGGCCATGAAGCTGATGGCCGCCCAGGGCCTCGACGTGCCGCGCGACGTCGCCATCACCGGCTTCAACGCCTTCGAGTTCTGGCAATACACCACCCCTGTGCTGACCACCGTGCGCTCGCCCGCCTATGAGATGGGCGCGCGGGGCGCGCATGAGATCCTGAACCGGCTGACGGCTGGCGGCTTCGACCAGCCCGAGATCGTCTTTCCCGTGGAGCTGCAGCCGGGCGGTTCGACCTGAGGACGCCCGGTCAGCGCATTGACAGTCTGGCACAGTCACTTTAACGCTACACTCCGGCTCAGGCGGAGGCATTCCGGTGACGATCCGAGACCGGCAGCAGGCTTATGAGCTCTCCGGTGGCGCGAAGGACGCGGTGGCCCTCGACGACCGCGGCATCGAACGGCGCGTCGAAGCGCAGTGGCATAGCTGCCGCCTACCGCAGGGCGCCCTGAAGCGGCTTGTCCAGCGCAGCGATGCTGCGGGCTTGCGCAATTTCGCCCCCTGGATCCTGCTGCTGGCGGGGAGCGGAATCCTCGCCTTCTTCGCCTGGGGCAGCTGGTGGGCGATCCCCGCCTTCTTCCTCTACGGCACGCTCTATACCTCGAGCGATGCCCATTGGCATGAATGCGCCCATGGCACCGCCTTCCGCAGCCGCAAGCTGAACGAGGCCTTCTACCATCTGACCTCCTTCATGTGCCTGCGGGAGGCCTATCTCTGGCGCTGGAGCCATGCGCGCCACCACACCGAGACCATGATGGTGGGGCGCGACCCGGAGATTACGGTGCCCCGGCCCGCCAATCTGCCGGCGATCGCCAGCGATTTCCTCTATCTCAACAGCGGGGCCATCGAGCTGCGCAAGATCCTGCTCCACGCGGCGGGGATCATGACGCCGGGCGCCCGGGAATTCGTGCCGGAGAGCCAGCGCTGGAAGATGATCTGGTCGAGCCGGAGCTATGTCGTCTTGATGCTGGCGACCATCGGCGGCTCGATCGCGCTCGGCAGCTGGCTGCCGCTGATGTTCGTGGGCCTGCCGCGCTTCTACGGCGCCTGGTTTCACCAGCTCTGCGTTCTGACCCAGCATGCCGGGCTGGCGGAGATGGTGAAGGATCACCGCCTGAACACCCGCACGGTCTATATGAATCCCCTCTGCCGCTTCCTCTACGTCAACATGAATTATCACATCGAGCACCACATGTTTCCCATGGTGCCCTTCCACGCCCTTCCCCGGCTGCATGAGATGGTGAAGGACCAGATGCCGCCGGCCTACCGGGGCTTCCTCGGCGCCTATCGCGAGATCCTGCCGACGCTGATCCGCCAGGCACGCGATCCCGGCTATTTCATCCGCCGTCCGCTGCCCACGGCCTGAACTTGGGGTATGCGCGCGGCCCCTTTCCATGGGTGCCCTTTAACGTTACACTTGCCTCCGGACCGCGAAAAGCGGCGGCAAGGGAGAACAGGGCAATATGAAGACCAAGTCGGGCTTCTTCGGCGTCTATCCCATGGTCTATGCGCTGTTCGACAAGAAGGGCAATCTCGCGCGCGAGCCGATGCGCCGCCAGATCCGCTCCATGCTGAAGCACAAGGTGCACGGAATCGGGGTGCTGGGCCTGGCGAGCGAGGTCAACAAGCTCTCAACGGCAGAGCGGCGCACCCTGATGGAATGGGTGGCCGAGGATATCGACGGCAAGGTCCCGCTCGCCGTCACCGTGGCCGAGACCAGCATTCCGGGCCAGATCGAATTCGTGAAAGCTGCGGCTGCCGTCGGCGCCGGCTGGGCGATCCTCCAGCCGCCGCAGGTCAAGCATGTGCCGGAATCCTCCCTGATCCGCTTCTTCGGCGCCGTGGCGGATGCCTCGCCCATTCCCGTCGGCATCCAGAACGCCCCGGAATATCTCGGCATCGGCCTCTCCCATGCGGGCATCAAGGCGCTGCACCGGGCTCATAAGAATTTCGTCATCGTCAAGCTGGAGGCGACTGCGCTCTCCATTGCCCGGCTGATGGAGGAGGTCGATGGCGCCCTGGATGTCTTCAACGGCCGCGACGGTATCGAGATGATCGATTCCATGCGCGCCGGTGCCGTCGGGATCATTCCGGGCGGCGAGGCCTTCGACGTGCTGGCCCGCATCTTCGACCAGATGGCCAGCGGCACCGAGGCCGGGGTGAAGAAGGCGGAGGCGCTCTATCAGAAGGTCCTGCCGCTCCTCATCTTCCTCATGGAATCGATGGATACCTTCCTGGTCTACGGCAAGCCAGTGCTGGGCCATCGCCTGGGGATCACCGAGATCCAGCCCCGGATTCCCTCGACCCCGGCCAGCGCCTTCGGCCTGGCCATGGCCAAGCGCTATGCCGACGCGCTGGGAAAGCTCTGAGGCGGGCGACAAGCGCCGGCGCGACCGGCGAAGTTTGAGCGCGGCGGTTGCCGCATCGAGGACTGGAGGTAGCTGGGCGTGAAGTTCGGTCGCTGGCTCCCCTGGATATACGCGCTTCCGATGCTCGTCTTCGTCATCGGCATCTTCGCCTTTCCCATCGTCACGCTCTTTCGCTACAGCGTCCAGAATGTCGGCACCTCGGCCTTCATGCCCTCGACCTTCGCCGGGCTGGGCAATTTCCGCTACATCTTCAGCGATTCCCTCTTCGGCACCGCGCTCACCAACAATCTGAAGCTCTTCCTCTGCGTGCCGATCATGGTGGCGCTCAGCGTCATCCTCTCGGCCGTGCTCTTCGACCGGCCGCGCGGCTGGAAGATCTACCGCACCCTTCTGTTCATCCCCTATGTGCTGTCGATCCCGGTGGTTGGGGTCGTCTTCGGCTATGTCTTCCAATATCAGGGCGTGCTCAACAGCTTCCTGCGTGGGGCTGGCCTCGGCTTCCTGGCCAAGGATTGGATCGGCAGTCCGCGCTGGGCGCTGCCCACCATCATGTTCGTCATCGTCTGGAAGGAGCTCGGCTTCGGAATCGTACTCTGCCTCGCCCGGCTGATGAGCGTCAGCGAGGCCTATTTCGAATCGGCCCGGGTGGACGGTGCACGCTGGTGGCGCATCCTCTGGCACGTGACCCTGCCGCAGCTCGCCCCGGCTCTGGCCTTCTATGCCATCGTCGAGCTCATCAACATGCTCTCCTGGGTCTTCGCCTATGTCTATGTGATGACCCTGGGCGGGCCGATGAACAGCACGGTTGTGACCGAGTTCTACATCTATCAGCAGGTGTTTCAGAACGACGTGGTCGGTGTCGGCGCGGCGGCGGGCGTGGTGCTGCTCGGCGTCGTCGCACTCCTGGTGGTGGCGCGAAGCTGGCTCGAGCGCAGCTTCGCGGAGCATGGCTATGAGTAGTGCGGCGGGCAGCGCCGTCGCGCTCCGCCGCCGGACCGCCGCCTCGATCCGGCGCCGGCGCATTGGCAGCGCCAGCCGCCATCTCCTGCTGCTCGCCTTCACGCTGCTGTCGCTGCTGCCGATCTATTTCATGGTGGTGAGCGCCCTCAAGACCAAATCGGAATTCACCGGCAATCAGATGGGCTTGCCGCTGCAGCCCAGCCTGGCGAGCCTGACCGAGGCGCTGGCCGGCGGCGATCTCTACCGCTGGCTGCTCAATTCCTTCCTCATCACCACGGCCTCGGTGCTGGTGTCGACGGTGCTGGCGGCATTGGCCGCCTATCCCTTGAGCCTGATGCGCTGGCCCTCGGGGCGATTCGTCCTCGGCCTTCTGATCGCGCTTCTTGTCGTGCCGCCCATCGTCCTCATCATCCCGCTGTTCCAGATGGTGGTCGACGTCAACCAGCTGAACACCTACCACTCGGTCATCATCATCTACACGGGCATCATGCTGCCCTTCTCCACTTTCCTGCTCTGCAGCTTCTTCGCCACCATCTCGCGGCCCTTGTTGGAGGCCGCGCGCCTCGACGGGGCCGGCAGCTGGCGGATCTTCTGGGAGATCGTCCTGCCGCTCTCGGGTCCCGCGCTGGTCACCGTGGTGATCGTGCAAGCGCTCTGGGTCTGGAACGAGGTGCTGATCGCCGTGATCTTCCTGCAAGGGCAGAGTCTCAGGACCCTCATGGTGGGGCTGACGCTGTTCAACTCGCGCTACCGGCTGGATGTGCCCGTGGTCATGGCCGGCATGCTCTGGGCGACCCTGCCCATGCTGGCGCTCTATCTGCTCGGGCAGCGCTTCTTCATCCGCGGCCTGACGGCGGGCGGGGTGAAAGGTTAGATCGGCCGGACGACAAGACGGGAACTCGAAAATTAGCGTTCCATCAACAGGGAGAGGAAAGATGAAAACGAAGAATCTGAGACGGGGCATCGTCGCTGGACTGGCCGCCATGGCCGCGGTTGCGACCCTCGGCGCCGGCGGGGCTCAGGCCGCGGGCCTCGGCAGCGCCTATGACGTGAGCAAGCTTGGCAACCAGGCCGTCACCATCTGGTGGCTCGGCAATCAGGAGATTCCGGGCATCGAGGATTGGATGGCCCAATCCATCAAGCTCTACCAGACCCAGCATCCCAACATCACCGTCAACACGGTGCTGCAATCGACTGACACCTACAACACCACCCAGAAGACCGCCTGCAAGGCCGGCAGCGGCCCCGACGTCTGGTACAATTGGGGCGGCACCTGGTCGCTCGAGCTCAGCTGGGCCGGCTGCACGATCGCCAACGAGGATGTGTTCGATGCCGCCGATCTGAAGCCCATTCCCGCCATCGAGGGAACGCGCTGGGGCGGCAAGACCTGGGTCTATCCCATCGAGACCCGGATCTATCCCATCGTCTACAACAAGGCGCTGTTCAAGCAGGCGGGGCTCGATCCTGAGCAGCCGCCGACCACCTGGGCAGACTTCATCGCCGCGGCCGGCAAGCTGAAGGCGGCGGGGATCGACCCGATCGTCACCGGCTTGAAGGACGGCTTCGGCGGCGAGAACCTGGCCGTCGCCCTGCAGTATCAGGTCTTCAGCGTGCCCGACCTGATCCAGCAGACCATCGACGGGGACATGACCTCGCCGGCCTGGAAATCCTGGCTGCAGAAGGCCGTCGAGCTGAAGCCCTATTTCAACGAGGATACCAATTCGATCCTCTATGCCGACGGTCTGGCCCGCTTCCAGGACGGCAAGGCGGCCATGGTCTTCGCCTCGCCGGGCTATCTGCAGATGATCGTGGCGATGAACAAGGCGGGCAAGGACATCGGCGTGATGCGCGTACCCCCGTTCGGCAAGCCCGAGCTGGCCAATACCATGTATGAGGACACGCCCGGCTTCCAGGTGACCCGCTTCGCCAAGGATCCGACCCTGGCCGCCAACTTCCTGGCCTTCCTCCATACGCCGGACCGGTTGAACGCCCTCTATTCCTTGACCGGCGATCTGCCCAATGACCAGCGCTGGGACACCTCCCAGATCACCCGGGCCACGGACAAGCAGCTGATGGGCTGGGTTGCCCAGGGCATCACCTACTACTCGGCCAACTACTATCCGATCGATCTCGACACCAACGCCAATTTCGTCACCTTCCAGGGCATGCTGGGCGGCGATATGACGGCGGACCAGGCGGCGGATACCTACCAAAACGTCATCACCAAATGGCGCAGCGTGCATGCGGCGGATATCGCGAACTATCAGTCCTGGCTGAAGGACTACAAGCAATAGGTCGGCGGCATCCCGGCGGCCCCTGTACGGGCCGCCGGGTTTTTTACCGCATGTCGGATTTGACGCGCTCCGCTCGGTCGGACTCTGGGCGATTGGCTACTCGAACACGGCGGCAATGTCACCCTTGGGTGCCAGGGGAAGACCGCGGCGCAGGAGCAGGATCAGAAGGACGATTGCTGCAACTCTGAAGCTCACGTGAGCCACCAGCGCTCGGCTGACGGCTCCGCCGATAGGGGCAGCCCAGAGATTGATCACGTTGATCAGCAGTCCAGTGAACTGGTAGACGAGAAGAATCACCGCCGTCCATTTGCGGGGATGGAACGCAAGGACCAGGACAGCCAAAGCATAGGCCAGTACTTCGATCCGGAGTGCGGTGCCGAATGTCACGAGCAGCATGCCAACCAACATCCATACGGCATGGCCGCCCTGCACCGAAACGGCCTGTATCAGCAAGCTGTCCTTGAGAAATCGGGTCTTCCAAAGGAGGAAACCGATGAGGGCGGCGGCGCCAAGGGGGATGAGCAGATCTAGTTGGGTATAGATGCCAACCGCGATGGCCGGAAGGCCAAGCAGGCTGCTCATCCGCCGTCCCTTGCCGGATCTTGTCGGCTCGGCGAACTTCTCCCCGCCTTCTGTCACCGACACCCCCCAGCGGCAATGCACATCGCAGTGCTATAACGCAGCGACCCAGTCCCGATCCCGATTAGCATTCGTAGGGTCTTCAGCGCCCTCTATCTATTCGAATGTAGCATGCCGCCTCCAGGCACGAAACTGCGTGAGGACGGGACGATCCCGCAGTGGTCCGGTAGCGCCTAGGCCTCGGCGAGACGACTTTCCCCGGTCTCGGCATCGAACAGACGGACGAGCTCGGGCCGAAGCCCCAGAGCGATGCGCTCGCCGGCTGCCAGATCGAGCAGCCCGTCGACCCGGGCGCAGAGCGCGCCCGCCAGCTCGCCGGGCCGGTCGGCGAACTCGACCGCCTCGATGCCGGGGACCCGGACATAGACATAGCTTTCGGCGCCGAGCTGCTCGATCACCTCGATCTCGGCGGCGAGCGTCCCGGCGGCGACCGTATCCGGCGGCAGGAGCCGCAGGCTCTCCGGCCTGAGACCGACCACCAGCTCCGCCTTTCCCGGCATCACGCGGCCCATGACCTCCGGCGGCAAATCGACGCCCACGGGTCCCAGATCGATGCCGCCGGGGCGGAGCCGGCCGCGCAGGAAATTCATCGGCGGGCTGCCGATGAAGCTGGCGACGAAGGTGTTCACGGGATGGAGATAGAGCTGGCGGGGCGGGGCCACCTGCTGGATGCGGCCCTGATTGAGCACGGCGACCCGCTGCCCCAAGGTCATGGCCTCGGTCTGATCATGGGTCACATAGATGGTCGTTACGCCGAGCCGGCGATGGAGCCGCACCAGCTCGACCCGCATCTGGATGCGCAGCTTCGCGTCGAGGTTGGAGAGCGGCTCGTCCATCAGGAAGGCACGGGGATGGCGCACGATGGCGCGGCCCATGGCCACGCGCTGGCGCTGCCCGCCGGAGAGCTCGCGGGGCTTGCGGTCCAGCAGCGCCTCGATGCCCAGCATCTGGGCGACCTCGCGCACGCTGCGCTCGATCTCCGCCTTGCTCTTGTGCTGCATGCGCAGGGGAAAGCCGATATTGGCGCTCACCTTCATATGCGGGTAAAGCGCATAGTTCTGGAACACCATGGCCACGTCGCGGTCCTGGGGCTCCAGATGATGGACCTGCTTGCCGTCGATGCGGATCTCGCCCGACGACACCTCCTCGAGCCCGGCGACCATGCGCAAGGCCGTGGTCTTGCCGCAGCCCGACGGTCCGACGAAGATCATGAACTCGCCGTCCTCGATCCGCAGGCTCAGGCCGTCGACAGCCCTGACCCCGTCGCCGAAGCTCTTCGAGACATTGTCGAACTCGATGACCGCCATGCCGATGATCCCCGCGCCGCCGGGCGCCTATCGGACCGCGAATTCCTTGAGTGCCTTCTCGTCCAGCTCGATGCCGAGGCCCGGGCCCTTCGGGATGCCCACAAAGCCGTCCTTCAGGGGGAAGCGCTCGGCCACCAGCCGCTGATTGAGATCGGTGGTCTGGACGCAGTATTCCATGTATTCGGCTTCCTCCATCGCGGCCAGCACCTGCAGGGTCGCGGCCTTGATGATCCCGGTGCTCCAGGCATGCAGCACGCAGCGCCTGCCCTTGCGCCGCGCATAGTCGGCCACCCGCAGGCATTCGCTGATGCCGCCGGCGCGGGTCACATCGGGCTGGAGGACCTCGACATGGCCTTTTTCCGC
>DATHQQ010000115.1:0-2783 GCA_035482595.1 Verrucomicrobiia bacterium | reverse complement strand
TAGCCCAGCACGCGCTTCTGATGCTCCTGGGTGATCATCGAGCCCATCTGGGTCGCGGGATCCAGGGGATCGCCGACCTTGATGGCGCGGATGCCGTCCAGGACCTTGCCGAGGAATTCGTCCTTCACCTTGGCATGGACGATCTGGCGCATATTGGCGGAGCAGTTCTGCCCGCCGTTCCAGCAGGCGGCGGAAACCGCGTTGGTGACGAGATCGTCGCTGATCTCCGCATCCTCCAGCACGATGAACGGGCTCTTGCCGCCCATCTCGAGGCCGACGGGCTTCAGATTGCTCTCGGCCGAATATTTCAGGAAATAGGCACCGACCTCGGTCGAGCCGGTGAAGGAGACGACATCGATGCCGGGGTGGCGGCCGATGGCCTGCCCGGCGGTCTCGCCATAGCCGGGCAGGACGTTCAAGACCCCCGCCGGAAGCCCCGCCTCGGCGGCCAGCACGGCCAGCCGCAGTGCGGTCAGCGGCGTCTGCTCGGCCGGCTTCAGCACGGCCGAGCAACCGGCCGCCAGGGCCGGGGCCAGCTTCCAGGCCGCCATGAGCAAGGGAAAGTTCCAGGGCAGGACGAGCCCCGCGACGCCGATGGGCTCCTTGATGATGACGGCGAGAGCGCTTTCGGCCGTCGGCGCGACCTTGCCGAAGCTCTTGTCGATCAGCTCGCCATACCATTGGAAGAAGGTCGGGACCTCATTGCCGATCTCATGCAGGCAATCGGTGATGGTCTTGCCGCTGTCGAGGGATTCGAGCGTCGCCAGCTCCTCCTTGTGGGCGCGCACGAGATCGGCCAGCTTCAGGAGCACCTCCTTGCGGGCCTCCGGCGCCGCGCGCGACCAGGTGCCGGCCTCGAAGACGCGACGAGCCGCCGTGACGGCGGCATCGACATCGGCGGGGCCGCAATGAGCGACGGGCCCTAGGATCTGGCCCGTCGCCGGATTGATGTTCTCGAAGACGGCCCCCGAGGCCGCCGACCGGAGGGCGCCATCGATAAAGGCCTGGCTTGGCATCCTGAGCCCGGCGGCGATCGAGCGGTATTTGTCGGCTCCCGGCAAATCGTTCACGGGCGGTCTTCCTGTTTGCATCGGGCCGAGGGACGAGGCCCTCGGATTCCGGTCAGGATAGAACCGGTGCCGGTTTCGAAAATAGCCGCGGAGGCCGGGAAATTGATGCAGGCGGACAATAGGGCCGCCATGCTCATCCCCGACCTCCAGAGGCTTAGCCGACGTCCACTGCGTCCGTGGAGCTCTCCGAACGGCGCCTTATTCGGCAGCAACGAGTTCGTCGCGAGGAGACGGGGTCGGCGCCATCGCCGTAAACACGCCGTCGTGGCGGACGAGGGCATGGAAGAGCGCCGCCGCCACATGCAGCAGGATCAGGGCAAAGAACAGGAATGCCAGGTAGAAATGCGCGTCCCAGAGCAGGCTGTGCAGGCTGTCGCTCTGCGGCAGGATTGCCGGCAGATTGACGCCCCCGAATACGACCACCGGGTAGGCGGCGGCCGAGAGCATCATCCAGCCGATGAGCGGCATGCCGATCATCAGGGCATAGAAGGCCCAGTGCGACAGATGCGCTGCCAGCTTCACCGGCTCGGGCAGGTTGGCCGGGAGCGAGGGCGCGCCAAAGCGCAGGCGGATCCCGAGCCGGATCAGCGCCAGAACCAGAATGGCGATGCCGAGGGATTTGTGGATCGAGACGAGGGGCAGGTATTTCGGCATGACGGTGGACACCATGCCGACGCCGATGAAAAGCATGGCCAGGATGCAGGCGGCCATCAGCCAGTGCAACAGACGCTGGAGCGGGGTGAAGCGTGGGAAGTTCCTGATCATGGCTGGGTGTCCGTTGCCCTGTGGGGATAGTCCTTCGCCTGCGCCGTGCGAAGGTCGTATGACTTGGCATAGGCGGCGGACCGGGCCGCCGGGAAGGGATCGTCCGATGTTCTCATTCCAGCCGGCAGGACGGTCGGGTCGAAGTTGATGTCGCGGCACGGGCCGTCCGCCTCGGCCTCGATCTTCTGCACGATGAGCGTGCCGACCTCGACGGTCCGGCGATCTGCCGGCCAGGCCTTGGTCGGGTCTGGGGTGGGATCGCCTGGATTGGCCGCGGTCACCACCAATGTCCAGCGCTGTGGCCCGCTCTGGACCCGCTCGGTGATCTCCTGCTCGAGGGCGTCGGGCCCGCGCTTGGCGAGATCCTCGGGCGAGATCGCAACCGGCTGCGCCGCCGGCACCAGCGACCAGCGCACCGCATGATCCGTCCCGGAACCGTCGGTGAAGATGAAGCTGTCGAGGCTGTTGTAGCGTTCCTCCGCATAGCTGCCCGTCCAGGGGCCCTTCGTGGCCCATTCGCCGAAGCCCGCGAACTCCGGATGGGCGGCAACGAAGGTCTTCATCGCGTCCGGATCCTTGCTCTTCGAGGCGTTGAGCAGCTCATAGAACCCCTGGGGGGTGGAAACCGGGAAGACCGGGGGATTGATCATGGCCGCGCGCCACTCCTGCCCGTCCGGCGGCGAAATCCGCAATCCCATGCCCCGGACCCTAACCGTCGCATCCGGCGCGTCCGGATTGGGGGTGCCGAGATTGAAGCGCCCGAGAGCCGGATACCGGCCGGAAGAGAAGACCGTGGCGCGCGAGAGCGCCGATCCGGCCCCGTTCGCTTCGAAGATGCCCGTGAAGCAGATGCCCTTGGCGTGGTTCTTGCGATGGCCGAGCGGCACGCCGCCCGGGGGCCCGAAGGCCGCCACCATCTTCGTCGGTGTGAGGCGCTCGGGCGACAGC
>DATHQQ010000114.1:0-13114 GCA_035482595.1 Verrucomicrobiia bacterium | reverse complement strand
CGCTCCGGACGTTACGGGAATCCGACCGGGGCGCAAGGAAAAATCGCGACGGGCGGAAAAGCAGCCCGATGCCGCCGATCATGACCGACTTGTTACGGCACCGTAGGATTGAGAGCCGCGAAGCCTCACTTTTTCAACCGTCATGGTCGGCGGTGAAGCTTGCCCCTGCGAAGGCAGGGGGCCGACCATCCACGAGTTTGCTGGCCGCAAATCCGACATCTCACCGCATCTCTCATTTCGCCTATCGCAAAGAAAAAAATGCACCACGGAGGCACGGAGACCACGGAAGAGAAGCAATCACCTTCTTTTAGGCTTGGGCCTGTCCAGCCTGCAAACCGAACTCCGGTTTCCACTCCGTGACCTCCGTGTCTCCGTAGTGAAAACACTTTTGCGGGACCGCGCGTTGATCGAGAATCCAGCGAAACACCGGATCCCGGGCAGGCAAACTCGTGGATGGTCGGCCTTCGCCGACCATGACGGCAGAGGGAGCGGGGCTCGTTGACCCGCAAACGGACGGCCGTGGGCGAAAGCCGATCGCAGAGAGCCGCCGCTTCAAGCCTGCTTGGCGTCGATGATGCCGCGGCGGATGGCGCGGGTGCGGGTGAAGAGGTCCTGGAGCTTGTCGCCCTCGCCCCAGCGGATGGCGCGTTGGAGGGCGGTCAGATCCTCGCTGAAGCGGCCCAGCATCTCGAGCACCGCCTCGCGGTTGTTGAGGAAGACGTCGCGCCACATGACGGGATCGGAGGCGGCGATGCGGGTGAAATCGCGGAAGCCGCCGGCGGAGAATTTGATCACCTCGCTCTGGGTCGCATCGGCCAGATCGGTCGCGGTGCTGACGATGGTATAGGCGATCAGATGGGGCAGATGGGAGGTGATGGCCAGCACCCGGTCGTGATGGCCCGGCTCCATGATCTCGACCTGGCTGCCGGCCCGCGTCCAGAGCTCGCGCAGCCTGGCGACCGCTGCCTCGTCGGTGCCGGGCGGCGGGGTGAGGATGCACCAGCGCCCCTGGAACAGCTCGGCGAAGCCGGCCTCGGGCCCGGAATGCTCCGTGCCGGCCACCGGGTGGCCCGGCACCAGATGGACGCCCTCGGGGATCTGGGGGCCCAGGTCGCGGATCACCGCCTGCTTGACCGAGCCCACATCGCTGACGATGGCGCCGGGTGCCAGATGGTCGCGCATCGCCGCCCCGATCTCGGCATAGGTGCCAAGCGGCGAGCAGAGCACGACCAGATCGGCGCCGGCGACGGCAGCGCCCGGCGTCTCATGCACGCTGTCGAGGAAACCCAGCGCCATCGCCTTGTCGCGGGTGGCCTGGCTGCGCGCCGTGCCGGCGATATGGCCGGCGAGGCCCTCGCGCTTCACCACCCGCGCCAAGGAGGAGCCGATGAGCCCCAGGCCGATGAGCGCCATGCGGCGGAACAGCGGCTCGCTCATCTCGCGGCGGCTCCCGGCAGCGCAGCGGCCTGCCCGCCGGCGAATTCGGCCAGCGCGGCGGCCGTGGCGCGGGTCTCCGCCTCGCTGCCGATGGTGATGCGCAGGCAATGGGGCAGGCCATAGCCGCCCATCTTGCGCATGATCAGGCCGCGGGATTTGAGGAAGGCATCGGCCGCATCCGCATCGGCGAATTCGACCAGCAGGAAATTGCCGACGCTGGGATGGACCCGATAGCCGGAAGCGGCGAGCTTCTCCGCCAGCCAGTTGCGCCAGACCCGGTTATGCGCCCGGCTCTTTTCCTCATGGGCCTCATCCTCCAGCGCCGCCAGTGCCGCGGCCTGGGCCGGGGCGGAGGTATTGAAGGGTCCGCGGACTCGGTTGAGGGCGTCGGCGATCCCCGGCGGGCAATAGGCCCAGCCGAGACGAAGCCCTGCCAGGCCATAGATCTTCGAGAAGGTCCGCAGCATCACGACATTGTCGCCGGCGCGCACCAGACCCTCGCCCGCCTCGTAATCCGCCGCCTCGACATATTCGGCATAGGCCGCGTCGATGACGAGCAGGACCTCGGCAGGCAGGCGCCGGCGCAGATCCTTGACGTCGGCGGCCGTCAGATAGCTTCCGGTCGGATTGTTGGGGTTGCCGAGATAGAGGATACGGGTCGCGGGGCCGACCATGGCCAGCAGCGCCTCGACATCGGACTGCAGATTCTTCTCCGGCGCGGCCCGGGGGGTCGCTCCCACCGCCAGCGTCGAAAGCCGGTACATGAGGAAGCCATGGCGGCTGAACAGCACCTCGTCCCCGGGTCCCGCATAGCCCCGGCTCAGCAGAGCGATCAGTTCGTCCGAGCCATTGCCGCAGACGATTCGCTCGGCCTCCAGGCCAAAGCGGCGGGCGAGGCCGGCGCGCAGGCGTTCGGCGCCACCGTCGGGATAGCGATGGAGATCGAGCGACGCCTCGCGGAAGGCGGCGATGGCCTTGGGGCTCGGCCCCAGGGGATTCTCGTTGGAGGAGAGCTTGGCCGGCCGGGCGACGCCCGGCAGGGAGGCCTCGCCGCCGACATAGGGGGCGATCTCGGCGATGCCCGGGCGCAGCTGCAAGGCCATCGATCGATCCTAGCCCTTGCGGGTGGGACCCAGCTCGGCCGGGGTCAAGGGCATGGCATAGCCGCCGATGAGCCAGATCTGCTGCAGCCCCTTGCCGATGCGCCGGGCGAATTGGGCGAGCCGCTTGTCGCCCAGCGGCACGAAGCCCTCGACATCGAGGAGATGCAGCCAGACCGCCGCCTCGCTGGGAGGCTGCCAGCTTTGGATCACGTTGGCCGCGAGCTTGGCCTCCCGGCTGTCGGCCAGGAGGGAGCTCCGCGACATCTCCTCGGTCGCCTCGACCACCAGGAGGCTATGGTCCTGGCCGGTCTCCTCCAGAGGACATTGCGCCACGGCCAGGGCCTCGATCGGCGCCCCGCGGGCGGTATCGCCCGAACCGAAAGGCAGCCGGGCCACGATCCGGGGGTGCTTGGGATCCTTGGCCAGCATCATGGGCCACCAGGGCTGCGGATCGGCCCCGTCGGGCAGCGGCAATATGCCGACCGAGGCGCGGCCCGCCGTCACGGCATTCAGCACCTGCTGCGGCGAATCATGGGCTGTGGCCGGGGTCAGGCTGCCGAAATGGTCGCGGGCCAGGTCCCAATAGCCGTTCGCCCCCTCTGGTGCATAGACGGCCAGGGAGAACGGCCCCTGCAGCCGAAGCACGCCGGCGATGATCTCGCGCCAGAGGCGGATGACGACGGCCTTGGGCAGGGGACCGTCTTCCTTGGCGGCAAGTCGGCGTAGCAGCCGCGCCTCCCGGCTCGGGCGCATGAATCCCGCCTCGGGCCCGTGCGAATTCTTGAGGGCGCCGATGCTGAGGGCGACCTGCGCACGCTGCATGATCAGGCGATGCAGCTGGTCGTCAATCGCATCGATCTCGGCGCGAAGAGCGTCGAGGGTCGGTTTGGCCTCGGCCATGAAAATCCCGGGCAGCTGGAGAGCGGCTAGTGATAGTTCCAGAGCCACGCAAAAGCAAAGAAAACATTGACAGCCCGCCCCCGGGCTCCCTAGCTATCGGCAGGGGCGGAGAAACGCCGTGAACCCCTGGATTTTCAACGCCGTGACCCCACGGGTCGAGGGCCGATGACCCCGCTGCAGAAGCGACTGCCAGACGCGCAAGCGCCGCTCCCCGGCCACCGGGTGGTGTTCGGCGAGGACCGCCCGATGCCGCTGGATTGCGGCGTCGAATTCGGCCCCTTCACCATCGCCTATCAGACCTATGGCAAGCTCAACGCGGCGCGCTCCAATGCCATCATGGTCTGCCATGCGCTGACCGGCGACCAGTTCCTGATCGGGGAAAATCCGGTAACCGGCCGGGGCGGCTGGTGGGAGCAGATGGTCGGCCCCGGAAAGCCGCTCGACACCGAGCGCTATTTCATCATCTGCAGCAATGTGCTGGGCGGCTGCATGGGCACCACTGGCCCCCGGGACACCAATCCCGCCACGGGACGGCCCTTCGGCCTGGGTTTCCCCGTCATCACCGTCGCCGATATGGTGCGGGCCCAGAAGCTCCTGATCGAGCATCTGGAGATCGATCAGCTCTTCTGCGTCACCGGCGGCTCCATGGGGGGCATGCAGGCGCTGCAATGGGCGGCCGCCTATCCCGAGAACGTCTTCGCCTCCATCCCCATCGCCGCGGCGGCACGCCATTCGGCCCAAAACATCGCCTTCCACGAGGTGGGGCGCCAGGCCATCATGGCCGATCCCGACTGGTGCGGGGGCGACTATCTGCTGCAGGGGCGCAACCCCGCCCGGGGCCTCGCCGTCGCCCGGATGTCGGCCCATATCACCTATCTCTCCGAGCAGGCGCTGCACCGCAAGTTCGGCCGCACGCTGCAGGACCGCAACCGCGTCACCTATGGCTTCGACGCCGATTTCCAGGTCGAGAGCTATCTGCGCCATCAGGGCTCGAGTTTCGTCGACCGGTTCGATGCCAATTCCTATCTCTACATCACCCGGGCCATGGATTATTTCGACATGGCGGCGGAGAAGGGCGGCGTGCTGGCGAATGCCTTCCGCGGCACGCCGGTCAGATTCTGCCTGTTCTCCTTCACCAGCGACTGGCTGTTCCCGACCCGCGAGAGCCGCGCCGTGGTCCAGGCGCTCAACGCCGTCGCCGCCAATGTGAGCTTCGTGGAGATCGAGACCGACAAGGGCCATGACGCCTTCCTGCTCGACGAGCCGGAATTCGAGACGACCCTGCGCGGCTTCCTGTCGGGCTCCGCCGAGCGCCGCGGCATCGCGTGAGCGTCGTCGTGCCGCGGGATCCGGGGCTGCGCGAGCCAAGCCTGCGCGAGCCTTTGGCCGCCGATGGGCGCGCCATTCGCGTCGATCTGCAGCATATCGCCGACATGGTGGCGCCGGGCAGCCGGGTGCTGGACGTCGGCTGCGGCGACGGTGCGCTGCTCGACTATCTGGTGCATTTCAAGCAGGTCGACGGCCGGGGCATCGAGCTCTCCCAGGCGGGCGTGAATGCCTGCGTCGGCGTGGGCCTCAGCGTGATCCAGGGCGATGCGGATACCGATCTCGCCGGGTATCCCTCCGACGCCTTCGACTATGCCATCCTCTCCCAAACCCTCCAGGCGACGCGCGATCCCAAGGGCGTGCTCGACCAGCTCGTGCGCATCGCGCGGCGCGCCATCGTCTCCTTCCCCAATTTCGGCCATTGGCGCATGCGCTGGCATCTGCTCACCCAGGGCACCATGCCGGTGACGCCCAGCCTGCCGGCCGTCTGGTACGAGACGCCCAATATCCATCTCTGCACGATCCGCGACTTCCTGCAGTTCTGCGCGGTGGCGGGCATCGCCATCGAGCAGGCGATCGCCATCGACAGCCTGGGCCGCGCCTCCCCCATCCGCTCCTACCGCTGGGCCAATCTCTGCGGCGAGCAGGGGCTGTTCTTGCTCAGTCGGGATTAGCTAGGCGGCTACGGCGGTCGAGTCTAACTCTCTCAACCGTCATGGTCGGCGAAGGCCGACCATGACGGAGGAGAGAGCGAAGCCGGCGAGCTACAACCGGACAACCGCAACCGCCGCCCTGCTACCTCACCCGGCGATCGCCGACCCGCCGCGCAGCAGGGCTGCCAGGCCGACGAAGGCCGGGAAGGGGTGGCGGATGACGAAGGTGGGGATGTCGGTGAGAAAATGGCTGAGGCGGCCCTTGTCCTCGAAGCGGGCGCGGAAGCGGGCGGCGGGGAAGTCGCCAGCGAGCCGGGGCACGATCCCGCCGGCGATGTAGATCCCGCCCCGCGCACCCAGAGTCAGCGCCAGATCGGCGGCCACCGTGCCGAGGATATCGGCGAACATCTCCAGCGCCAGCCGGCAATGGGGCTCATGGCCGGCAAGCGCTCCCTCGGTCACCTCGGCGGGGCTCAAGGGCCGCGGGACCGCGCCGTCGAGCTCCGCCAGGATGGTGTAGAGATTGACGATTCCCGGGCCCGAGAGCGCGCGCTCGGCCGAGACATGGCCGAAGCGCCGGCGCATCGCCTCCCAGACCTGGCCCTCCCGCGCCGTCACCGGCGGCAGGGAGACATGGCCGCCCTCGCCGGCCAGCGCCATCCAGCGCCCCTCGCCCACCGGCAGGATGCACCCCACCCCCAGGCCGGAGCCGGGGCCGATCACCCCGATGGTCTCCTCGGGCACATAGATCGTGGGCGGCGCCGTGCCGCCGCCCAGCCAGCCGAGCTCGCTCATCCCCAAATGGGGCGCGGCGGCAGCCACCGCGGCGAAGTCGTTGACGATGAGAAGCCGCTCGACCCCCAGCCGCGCCTTCAGGGCGGCTTGCGAGAAGGACCAGGGATGGTTGGTGAGGGCGACCCGATCGCCTGCGACCGGGCCCGCCACATCGATCGCCGCGGCGCGCAGGCGATGTGCCTCGCCGCGCCCACCGCCGGCCTCCTCGGCCTCGGCCTTCTTGAGATAGGCCTCCGCCGCCTCCGCCAGCCCCGCATGATCGGCGCAGGCGAGCACGCTGATATGGCCGATCATGCCGGTGCCGTCGAGCAAAGCGAAGCGCGCATTGGTGGCGCCGATATCGCCCAGCAGCGCCGGTCCTTGCGTCCCTTCCCGCATTGCTCCTCCCCCAAGCCGGCCGCGCGGGCCCGGCTCTATCGCCCGCCCGCCGCCTCCAGCGCCTCCAGGAAGCGCTCGCGCCAGACGCCGATGTGATTGGCCTGCAGCACCGTCATCATGCGCCGCCAGCGCTCGATGCGCTGATCCCGGGGCATGGTCAAGGCAGTATGCAGCGCCGCGGCCATCTCATCCACATCATGAGGATTGACGATCAGGGCATCGCGCAGCTCCCGCGCCGCGCCGGCGAAGCGGGAGAGGACGAGGACACCCGGGTCGGTCGGATCCTGGGCGGCGACATATTCTTTGGCCACCAGATTCATGCCATCGCGCACCGGCGTCACGAAACCGACCTTGCTCGCCCGGTAGAAGCCGGCCAGCACCTTGCGCGGGAAGGATTTGTTGAGATAGCGCACCGGCGTCCAGTCGAACTCGGAGTATTTGCCGTTGAGGCGCCCGGCCAGCCCCTCGATCTCTCGCCGAAGCGCCCGGTATTGCGCGATCTCGCCCCGCGACACGGGGGCGATCTGCATGAAGGTGACCCGCGAGCGATGCTCGGGCCAGCGGGCCAGAAGCTCGTGGAAGGCCTCCAGGCGCTGAGGCAGACCCTTGCTGTAGTCGAGCCGGTCGACGCCGATGACCAGCGCGCGGCCGGCGAGGCTGTCGCGGAGCCGCGCCGTCTCGGGCTGGCGCAGCGATTTCTCCGCCATGTCGGCGAAGGCCTCGGTATCGATGCCGATGGGAAAGGCGGCCAGCCGCGGATGGCCGTTCATGACCTCGGCGACGCCGTTCTCGTCGATCCGCCCGCCGGCCTCCTCGGCGATGTAGCGGCTGAGGGCGCGCACATCCTCCTCGGTCTGGAAGCCCAGCAGATCATAAGCGCAGAGATCGCCGACCAGCTTGCGGTGCACCGGCAGGGTCAGCAGCAGCTCCGGTGCGGGAAAGGGGATATGCAGGAAGAAGCCGATGCGGTTGCGCACGCCCAGCGCGCGCAGCGCGGCGGCGAGCGGCATGAAGTGATAGTCGTGGACCCAGATCAGATCGTCGGGCTGCAACAGCGGAGCCAGCTTCTCCGCGAAGATCCGGTTGACGCGCTGATAGCCCTCATAGGCGCTGCGGCGGAAGTTGGAGAGGCCGACGCGATAGTGGAACAGCGGCCAGAGCACGCCATTGGCGAAGCCGACATAGTAATCCTGATAGTCCTCGGCGTTGAGATCGATGGTGGCATAGGTGATCTTGCCCGCCGTGAGCAGCTCCGGCGCGGGGGCTTCTCCGGGCGTCGTCTCGCCGCTCCAGCCGAACCACAGGCCGCCGCGGCGCTGCAGCACTTCGCGCAGCGCGACCGCCAGCCCGCCGGCCCGCCCCGGCTTCTCATTGGGCAAGGCGAGGCGGTTGGAGACGATCACCAGCCGCGCCAAAATGCCTCCTCCCAGCTCTTCGAGAGCCGCATGGCGCAGACGATGAGGCCGACCAGCGAATAGGTCTGGGGGTAATTGCCCCAGAGCTCCCCCGTTTTGGGATCAATATCCTCGGAGAGCAGGCCCAGATGATTGCGCCGCGCCAGCATGCCCTCGAACAGCCGGCGCGCCTCCTCGCGCTGGCCGGCGGCCGCGAGCGCGTCGATGTACCAGAAGGTGCAGATGGTGAAGGCGGTGGTCGGCAGGCCGAAATCATCGGCGACGTAGTAGCGGTAGAGATCGTCGCCATGGCGCAGCCTTCCCGTGATATGCGCCAAAGTGGAGACGAATCGCGGATCGGCGGCGGAGACTAGCCCCACCTCCTGCAGCAGCAGCAGGCTGGCATCGGCGGTGTCGCCGCCGAAGACGGTCACGAAGCTGCCGATGGCCTGATTCCAGCCTTGCTCGAGGATGGTGGCACGAATGCGATCGGCTTCGCCCCGCCAGCGCTGGGCGCGCTCCGGCTGGCCGAGGCTGGCTGCGATCTTGGCCAGGCGGTCGCAGCCGGCCCAGCAGAGGGTCGCCGAATGGGTGTGCACCGCCTGGCGGCCGCGGTATTCCCAGATGCCCGCATCGGGGCGGAAGGCGACCGCCGCGGCCTTCAGCCCCAGTTGTTCCAGTTGCGTCAGCAGATCGAGATCGCCGCGCACCGGCAGGCGGCGGTCGAAGAACATCTGCGCCGCGGCGAGGATAATGCTGCCGTAGGAATCGTTCTGGACCTGCTCCTGGGCCAGATTGCCGATCCTGACCGGGCCCATGCCGCGATATCCTTCGAGGCTCGTCACCTTGATCTCGGTCAAAGGGATGTCGGGGATGATGCCGTAGACGGGCTTCAGGTCGCGGTCGGCCTCCCGGGCGACGATGGTGTTGATGTAGCCGAGGAAGCCTTCCATCGTCTTGGTGGCGCCGAGGCGGTTCAGCGCCTGAACGGAGAGATAGGCATCGCGCATCCAGCAGGCGCGATAATCCCAATTGCGCTCGGTATCCGCGGCCTCGGGGATGGAGGTGGTGAGCGCCGCCACCATGGCGCCCGTTTCCTCGAAATGGCAGAGCTTCAAGGTGATCGCGGCGCGGATCACCGCATCCTGCCATTCGAAGGGAACGGAGAGATAGCGGGTCCACTCGATCCAGTAGTCGATCGTCCGCTCCTGGAAGTCGCGGACGAGATGGCCGAGACCCTGGGGTACGGATTCGTCGGGACCCAGCACCAGATTGATCGGTGTCGTCAGCACGAAGGCGGATTCGGTCTCGATATAGGAGATCGGCGCATCGGTGGTGAGGCGGAGCACGGAATCCGGCAGCAGGTAGCGGATGTGATTGCTGCCGCGGGTGCGCGCCGGACGGACGCGCCCGTGATCGCCGGCCGGGCGGATGCGGATGCGTATCGCCGCCAGGCCGGAGACCACCTCGACCCGCCGGATCAGCATCGCCGGGCGGAACATGCGGTCGTATTGCTTGAAGCGGGGGGCGAAATCGGTGATGCGCAGGGTGGCGCCGTGGGAATCCGTCAGCGTCGTCACCAGCACCGAGGTATTGCCCAGATATTCCTGGCTCGCCGAGGCGAGGTTCTCCAGCAGGACCTCGGCGAAGCCTTCCGCGGGGTCCTCGCCGTTCAGCAGGCTGCAGAACACCGGATCGCCGTCGAAGCGGGGCAGGCAATACCAGACGATGCGCCCGCGCCGGTCGATCAGCGCCGCGACGCTGCTATTGCCGACGACGCCGAGGTTGAGATCCGGCATCAGGACGCCCTCGAGATGTCGGAGGAGGCCGGCGCCGGCGCGAGGGTCGCCAGCCAATTGCGCACATCCGCGGGCCCGGCGAAGGTCGAGGCCCGGTCGCGACGATGGCCGACGCCCTGATGTGCTTCGCCCACCGGCATGGCGATGCCGCCGTGGCGCTCCACCGCCTCGAAGCCGTCCTCATCGGTGATGTCGTCGCCGATGAAGACCGGAAGCCTTCCGGCGAAGGGCGGACGCTGCATGAAGGCCTCGACGGCGCCTGCTTTGGTGAAGCGGCCGTCGCGCAGCTCGAGCACCATCTTGCCGCGGCAAAGGGCGATACCCTCGCCTTCGCGATCGAGGAGTCGCCGTATATCGCGCGCCAGCAGCCCGCCGATCCGCGGGGCGGCGCGATAATGCACTGCCAGGGTCATGCCCTTGTCCTCGACCTCCACCCCTGGGCGCTTGGCGGCCAGGGCTTCGATCGCGCTCTTGAGCGCCGGGCCCACGGGGCGGGCCGGCATGATCTCAGCCTCGCCATCGGGCTCCAGCCGCAGCTCGATCCCATGCTGGCCGGCGGCAGGCAGGCGCAGCGGGGCGAACAGCCGGTCGAGATCGCCGATCCCCCGGCCGCTGACCAGCGCCAGCGCGCCCTCCAGGGCCTGCCAGGCCGATCGGAGCAGCGCCCCCAGATCCTCGGGCACCGCGACCTCCTCCGGCCGCCGGGCAATATCCAGCAGCGTGCCGTCGACGTCGAGGAACAGGGCCAGGGGACGGTCCCAGATCATATGAGATGTCCTCCTTGCGCAGGACCGGATCGAAATGGATTGATAGGCGGACAGCCGGCGGGACTGCTTAAATCGTTGATCGGCAGTGTAGAATCAACCGTGGCCGAGGGGGACATTTTTTGGGCGGGCCTTTCGTCATCCCGGCGAAAGCCGGGATCCAGGGGCGAGCGACAGTCAGTCTGACATGTGGCCCCTGGATTCCGGCTTTCGCCGGAATGACGACGGGGTAAGGGTCGATTCACCCGATCGAAAATCGCCCTAGGTAGAGATTCCTAGGATGCCCTCAAGCGGGCGTCGGCAGCAGGACGACACGCCGGCGCCGGAGCCGGCTCTGCGGGGCCGCGGCATAGATCTCCTTGCCCGCCTCGATCAGCAAGGCGCCGGCGAAGCGGGGAAACCAGCGCCGCCCCAGCCGTTCCCAGGCAGGGCCCCAGCCCACCAGGGTGGACGAGGCGATGGGCGGCAGATAGAGGGCGCGGGCGGTGCCGAAGGGGGTGAACAGACAATCGCGCAGCAGGCGGGTGAGCTGCGACATGGAGTAGGGCTCGCCCTGGCCGAAGGGCGTGCGTTCGCTGCGCGACCAGAGGCCGCGGCGCGCGGGAGCGACGACCAGGAGGCGCCCGTCGTCGTTCAGCAGCCGCCAGACCTCGCGCAGCATCTCGCGCGGCGGCTCGCCGAACTCCAGGGAATGGATCAGGAGAACGCGGTCGAAGCTGCGTTCGGGAAAGGGCAGCTGAGTCTCGTCGGCCAGCAGCGTCAGGCCCCGCGCGCCCGCCGGCCAGGGCAGCGCTCCCTGCCCCGCCGGCATGGCGGCGATGGTGCAGAGCGCTTCGGCCCGGAAGGCGCCGAGATAGGGCGTGGCATAGCCGAATCCCAGGAGCCGCCGGCCGCGGAGATCGGGCCAGAGGACGCGCAGCTGCTGGCCGATGAGCTGGCGCGCAGCCTGTCCCAGGGGCGAAGCATAGAAGTCGCGCAGCTCGACGACGTCGTTCCACATCGCTCTACTATGCCATAGCCGCCGGTGATAGGCTCCCGGCCATGCAAATCGCCCTGGTTCCGTTGCTGACCGACAATTACGGCTATCTGCTGCATGATGCGGCGAGCGGCGCCACCGCCATCGTCGACCCCTCGGAGGCAGGTCCCGTGCTGGCCGCCGCCGAGGCGCGGGGCTGGCGCCTTTCCCACATCCTCAATACCCATCACCATGCCGACCATAGCGGCGGCAATCTCGGCCTCAAGCAGGCGACGGGCGCCGCCGTCGTCGGGCCGGCGCCGGACCGGGCCCGCATCCCCGGAATCGACATTGGCCTCGACGAAGGCGAGCGCTTCCGTCTGGGCGACGCCGAGGCGGAGATCCTGTTCATCCCCGGCCATACCAAGGGTCATATCGCCTTTCATTTCAACGGCGAGCGCGCGCTGTTCTGCGGCGATACGCTGTTCTCGCTGGGCTGCGGGCGGATGTTCGAGGGGACGGCGCCGATGATGTGGGCCTCCCTCGACAAGCTGCGCCGCCTGCCGCCGGAGACCCGCGTCTTCTGCGGCCATGAATATACCGCCGCCAATGCGCGCTTCGCCGTCAGCATCGATCCGGAAAATCCAGCGCTGCGCCGGCGCGAGCGCGAGATCGCCCAGCTGCGCGCCCAAGACAAGCCGACCATTCCCTCCACCATGGGCGAGGAGTGCGCCGCCAATCCTTTCCTTCGCGCCGACGATCCGGCCCTGGCCGCGGCCGTGGGCCTGCCCGATGCGCCGCCGGCGGAGGTCTTCGGCGAGGTCCGCCGCCGCAAGGATAATTTCCGATAGATCGAAGATGGGAGACTCATCGATGAAGCTGCGTTTTTCCGGCGCCAGCCCTTTTGTCCGCAAGGTCGTGATCCAGGCCCTTGAGACGGGTCTCGATTCGAAGATCGAGCGCATCACAACGGCCACGACCGATCCGGTGCTGGCCAGGGAGAATCCCCTCAGCAAGGTCCCGAGCCTGACCCTGGACGACGGGTCGCACCTCTATGATTCGCCCGTCATCTGCGAATATCTCGACAGCCTCCATAGCGGCGCCAAGATGTTCCCCGCCGCCGGCCCGGCGCGCTGGACGGCGCTGCGCCGCCAGGCTCTGGGCGACGGCATGATGGATGCCGCGGTCGCCCGGCGTGGGGAGAGCCGCCGGCCGGCGAACGAGCAATCGCCCTCGGCGATGGCGGTGCAGCGTGCGAAGGTCACGACCGGGCTCGATGTGCTGGAAGCCGAGGCCGACAAGCTCGGCAGCGGCATCGACATCGGCCTGATCTCGATTGCCTGCGCGTTGGGCTATCTCGATTTCCGCTTCGCTTCCGAGGATTGGCGCAAGGGCCATCCGAAGCTCGCCCGCTGGTTCGAGAGCTTTGCCAAGCGTCCTTCGATGCAGTCGACGGTGGCCAAGGACGCCTGACCGCCCAAGGACGACTGACCGGCCATGGCCGACTGACTGGATCGCAGATCGATGAACCGTCCCGTCTCCGACACAGCGGCGGCGCTGATCGCGCAGCTCGGCCTCGGGCCGCACCCCGAGGGCGGGCATTTCCGCGA
>DATHQQ010000113.1:0-13208 GCA_035482595.1 Verrucomicrobiia bacterium | reverse complement strand
CGCCATGTGACGCGCTATCGGCGAACGATCATCTTCGTCAGGCCCGATCTCTTCATCATCCGCGATGAATTCTCGCTAAGAAGCGTCGACAGGGTGCGAGCACTGTTTCATCTGCGCCAAGCCCCCGAGATCGCGGGGCTACGGCCCGTCCAGGGCAGCGCTGGCGCCGGCATCCTCGAAGCCGAGGGAGATCGGGCCCTGGTGCAGCGCGGGCAGAGCCGCGCCGTGATCCAGCTTCTCTGGCCGCGCTCGGCGAAGCTGCGTGCCGTGGGCGGGAATGGGTTCGAGGCTTACATCGACGGCGTCGATGTCGATCCTGCCTCCACGGCCCAGGGCTGGGTGCTCGATCCGAGGCGAAAGGATCTCGCCAAGCGGATGGAGCTCGTGAAGGGCCAGTGGCGCCTCGAAATCGAAACCGATCCCGCGGCGGCGAACGGAGAGATGATCACGGCAATCTCCATCGGCCCGAAGGGCAGCTTGCCGCCGCAGCTGGCGCTGCAAAGCCGCGGCGGCAGGCAGGTCGTGGCGATGGAGGAGGGCGGGCGGCGGATCGAGATTCCGCTGCCGCCCGCAGATGATGGCGCCGCGCCGCAGGCCGTCGCCTGTGCTGCGGCGCCCTGAGCGGATTTCGAATCGGCAAAGGAGACGGATGTGAACGAAGCTCAGGTTCAAAGCTTCTGGCAGGCTCACCCTTGCGGCGATCATCAGGTCGGCGGGCTGGATCAGGCCTTTGCGCGGGATTACGAGACCTTCTTTCGCGAGTATGACGCCCATCGCTACCGGCGGGAGAGGCATATCCTGAAATGCCTCGATGGCCTCGATATAAAGGACAAGCGACTGCTGGAGATCGGCCTGGGGCAGGGCGCCGATTCCGAGCAGCTGATCCGGCGCGGCGCCCGGTGGTCGGGGCTCGATCTGACGGCGGAATCCGTCGAGCGCGTCCGCACCCGCCTCGAGCTGCGGGGTCTCGACCATGACGAGCTGAAGCAGGGCAGTGCGCTCGCCATTCCCTACGGCGACAATTCCTTCGAGGTCGTCTTCAGCCACGGGGTACTTCACCATATTCCCGACATTCGTCGGGCCCAGGCGGAGATCGCCCGGGTGCTGCGGCCGGACGGTGAGCTCGTGCTCATGGTCTATGCCAAATATTCCTTCAACTATCTCGTGTCGATCGGGGTGCTGCGCCGCCTGGGACTGGCATTGCTCTATGGCGCCAAACTCGATCCCGGCGGAATCTACGGCGGTCATCTGCGCAATGCGCGTCGGATGGGTCTCGGGCGGTATCTCGAGATGAGCAACTTCATCCACCACAACACCGACGGGCCCGGCAATCCCTATTCCAAGGTCTATGACTTGGCTGGGATCCGGGAGGACTTTCCCCAGTTCCGGATCAGCCGGGCCTATAAGCGCTGGATGCACGGGCCGCCGCTGCCCGTCTCCCGCCTGCCGCTCGGCCGCCTGCTGGGCTGGCATCTCTGGGTCCATCTGAGGCCGCTGAAGTCGGCGGCTTGACGGCGGCCGGGACGCCATGCGAGGCCGTCCCGGCGACGTCTCCGGCGCCCCGGCAAAGAAGGACGACCTCCTGCACAGTTTCTGGCAATACGTGACCGATCTCGGCGACAGCGCCGTGACGCTGCCGCTGGCGGCCTTCATGCTGCTGTTCCTCCTGCTGTCCCATTGGCCGCGCGCCGCGGGGGCGCTCGCCGCCAGCTTGGCAGTGGGCGGGTCCGCCATCGCCCTCCTCAAGCTCGCCCTGCAATCCTGCGGCTATCATCTGCTGCGGACGACGCTGATCAATCCCAGCGGGCATGCCGCCATGAGCACCATGATCTATGGGGCGCTGGCGATCGTCCTGGGTGCCGGGCTTTCCGGCTGGCGGCGCTGGGCCGTCTATGGCGGCTTCATTCTGCTCATCGTGGCCATCGCGCTCTCCCGCCCGATACTCCACGCCCACAATCCGGAGGAGGTGCTGGCCGGGTTCCTGGTCGGGCTGGGGGCCGTGGCCATCTTCTGGCGCCTGAAGGGTCCCGCCCAGCCGGGTGTGCTGCGCGTGAGCCGACTGGCGCTCGTCGCTTTACTACTGGTCGTGGCGATGCATGGCACGCGCTGGCCCATCGAAGAGCAGATCCGCAGCCTGGTGGCGCTGATCCAGGCCGGCATCCCGCGATGCGCCTGATGCCGCTTACACTCTAAGTATCTGAATCTATTATCTTAATCTAACCTCCCCCCCAGGAATCGATCCCGGGTGCGGCCTGCTGGCGCAGGTCGCCAGACTGCAATTGACTTGCAATTGCAGTTTTGGCATAAGCTGGCTCTTGTTTGCCAAAGCGTTGCAGGAGGGTCAGGTGCAGCACGGCACGTCACTCGGAGCGGGGGTCGCCGGCCGCGCCGCGGTCTTCTGGATTGCCTTATCGGCCGTAGGGATGAGTCTGTCTGCGGCCATGGCTGCCACGCAGCCCGGCATCCAGATTGCGGAATCCGACAGCAGCAACGAGCGCCAACCCGGCGTCGGCATGGATCCCGCGCTGGAGGCGAAGCTCGACGAGGCGGCGGCGACCTATAAGAAGCTTGCCACCGCGGATATCGACAGCCTCGTCGCCAATTCCGACAAGATGCTGGCGGCTCTCCAGGCAAATGACATTCCGACGGCTCGCCAGGCCTGGATCGACGCGCGCGCCGGCTATGAGCGCTCGGAGATCTTCACCATCAAATTCCCCGCTCTCGACGCCGCGATCGATTCCTGGCCCAACAGCGAGACGGGATTCCATGGCATCGAGGCCAAGCTCTTCACCCCCGGCGCGCCCTTGCCGCTGGCCGAGGCCCGGACGCTGGTGGACAAGGTCCATACCCTGCAGAAGGTCTTCAATGGCGAGCCCCTCTACGCCCATGGCGTGATCGTCGGTATCGGCGGTCTCGCCTTCGAGATGGGCGAGAGCAAGGCCAAGGGCGGCGAATCCGCCATCAGTGGCACCTCGCTCAACGACATCCAGCACAATCTCGAAGGCATCGAGCGCGCCTGGAATACGGTCTTCGCGGCCACCATGGAGCAGAAGAACAAGGGCGTGGCCGACCGCGTCAAGAAGGAGATTGCCGAGATCCGGCAGATGGTGAGCGTCGCCTCCCTCGAGCAGATCGATTCACCGGCCCTGGAGGCCAAGGCCGAAATGCTGGCCGGCTCCGTCTCCGATGCGGCTGTCGAGCTCGGCTGGCCGGCACCGAATTTCACCGATACCGACGATTGAGAGAAATCTTGTCCTCACGCTTTCACTCGTTTCTGGTCTGTTGCGCGCTTCTCACCGCCGGCATCGCCTTGCCGGCGCTGGGCGGCGATCCAACGGTCCTGCCGCCGGCGAGCGTGCTGGGCGAAGAGGCTGTCCGGCTGCCACGCGAAATTCTGCATGACGAGGCCGATGGCGGGCGGCAGAGCGATCTCGTCGCGCTGGGGAATATGGCCTTCTCCTCGCCGCTGATCTTCGGCGATCCGGCGCGCAGGGCGGGGATCAGCTGCGAGACCTGCCATAATCAGGGCGACGTCAATCAGCTCATGTTCATTCCCGGGCTTTCCGACCGGCCGGGCGGGTTGGCGGTGGTCAATTCCCTGTTCAACCCCCAGACCACCAATGATCTGCATCGCCACATCGACATCCCGAGCCTGCGCGGCATCCGCTACTTCGCCCCCTATGGACGCGACGGCCGCATCGCCTCGCTGCGCGATTTCACCCGCAATGTAATCGTCAACGAGTTCAACGGGCCGGAGCCCTCGCCGAAGCTGGTCGACGCCATTGTCGCCTATATGGAGCAGATCGATTACCTGCCGAATCCGAAGCTGAAGACGACGGGACAGCTCACCGATGCCGCCGACCCGGCGGCCCATCGCGGCGAGGTCCTGTTCAATCGCAGCTTCCCCCAGATGGGCAATCAATCCTGCGCCAGCTGCCACCGGCCGTCGGCGCTCTTCGTCGATCATCTGCAGCACGACATCGGCACCGGCGGCGCCTACAAGACACAGACCCTGCTCAATGCCGATTTCTCGGCGCCCTATTTCCACGACGGCCGCTTTGCCACCTTCGCCGAGGTCGTCGATTACTTCGACGGCTACTACAAGCTCGGCCTGGCGGCAGGAGAAAAGGGCGATCTAGTGGCCTATCTTCGGGCCGTCGGCGATGCGGAACAGCCCTTCGAAAATGCCTCGCCGAACCTGGAGATCGACGAGCTTCTCGCCTTCAGCCGGCCGCTCGACCGCGCCATCGCCGAGCATGATCTGGCCGTGATCAGTCTCGGCGTCGGCACCATTGCCAGCGAGATGCGCGAGCTGCAGGAGCATTTCCCCGGCCCCTCCGATCCCCTGGGTGCCGGGAAGCAGGCGCTGCTGAAGCCGGCCCGTGGCGCTGCGGCGCGCCTTGTCATCCAGCTGCGCCGCGTCCAGTCCGCCGCCGAGGCCGGCAACTACGACCAGGCCGCCGCCGCGCTGAAGACCTTCCGCGACCAGGCCAATGCGGCGCGCCCCGTCTTCATGGCCGCAGTGCCGGTGTCGCTCTACGACCCCTCCCTGGCCGCCCAGCACCAGGCACTCGTCGCCCAGCTGGTAGCCCCACAGACGGCGCCCGCCCAAGCAACGCCCCAATGACGTGACCCCGCGCAAAGAGAGAGGAACCATGCGTCCCATGAGCCTACTGAGCATTTCCGCCACCGCGGCCGTCGCCGCCGTCCTTCTGATGTCCGGAGTCCCGGCGAAGGCGGAAGAGGCGCAGGTCTTCACCATCACCATCAAGGACCACAAATTCGATCCGGCCGAGGTGCGTGTGCCCGCCGGCAAGCCGGTCATCCTCGTGGTCAAGAACGCCGATGCGACGGCCGAGGAATTCGAATCCTCCACCCTCAAGGTCGAGAAGATCATTCCCGGTGGCCAGCAGGGCACAGTCCGCCTGCGCCCACTCGCCGTGGGCAGCTATGCCTTCATCGGCGAGTTCCATTCGGATACGGCCAACGGCAAAGTGATTGCCGAATAGGAGTCTCTTCGATGCTTGCCACCCTCGTCATCGTCTTCCGCGAAGTGATCGAAGCCGGGCTAATCGTCGGCATCGTCCTGGCCGCGACCAAGGGCGTCGGCGGCCGCGGCTTCTGGGTCAGCCTCGGTATTCTCGGGGGCGCGCTGGGTGCCTGCATCGTCGCCTTGTTCGCCAGCCAGATCGCGGGGCTGTTCCAGGGTTCGGGCGAGGAGATCTTCAACGCCAGCATCCTGTTCGCCGCGGTGGTCATGCTGGCCTGGCACAATGCCTGGATGGCGCGCCATGGCAAGGACATGGCCCGCCAGATGCAGGCCGTGGGCGGCGCCGTCGCCGCCGGACGCCGGCCGTTGACGGCGCTTGCCATCGTCATCGGCGTCGCCGTGCTGCGCGAGGGTTCGGAGATCGTCCTTTTCCTCTATGGCATCGCCAGCGCGGGCGGCGAATCCGCCGGCGCCATGGTGCTGGGGGGCATTCTCGGAGTCCTCTGCGGCGCGGTCCTCTCCGCCCTGATGTATTTCGGCCTGGTCGCCATCCCCATGCGGCGGCTCTTCGCCGTCACCACGGCCCTGATCACATTGCTGGCGGCGGGCATGGCTTCCCAGGCCGTAAACTTCCTGCAGCAGGCTGGATATTTCTCCGGCATGGCGGATCCGCTCTGGGACAGCAGCGGGTTCCTCTCGGAAGGCAGCATCCCAGGCCGGCTGCTGCGCAGCCTGATCGGTTATTCCGATAGCCCGACAGGCGCGCAGCTCATCGCCTATCTCCTGACGATCGCGGTCATCGTCGTCTTGATGCGCCTCGTGAGTGCCCGGCGCACGCCGGTCCCCGGACCGCTTGCCAAGACGACGCCTGGCGCCTGACGGACGACCCCCGCCTGACGTCCCTCGCCTGACGTCCCTCGGGCGCCCGCGGCCATTTGCGCCTTGCCTCCCCCGGACAGGCTTCTAGGATCGCGACGTCGATCAGCCTAACCCGGGGGAGTCATGCTCACTGTCTATAGCGACGACCATCGCCTGCACGATGCCAAGGCCGAATTCGTCCATGGCGAGATGGTGCCGAGCTTCGAGATGCCGAAGCGCGCCGATTACATTCTCGGTCGGCTGCGCGAGGCGAAGCTCGGCGAGATCATCGCGCCCGAGCGCCAGCCCCGCCGCGCTTTGGAGCAGATCCACAGCCCGGACTTCCTGACCTTCCTCGAAGGCGCTCACGCCGCCTGGGCGGAGACCAATCATGGCGATGCCATGCCCAATACCTGGCCGGGCCGCGGCCTGCGCCAGGTGATTCCGGAGAAGATCGGCGCCAAGCTCGGCTACTACTGCTTCGATACCAGCACCCCCATCACCGCCGGCACCTGGCGCGCGGCCCTCTCGGCGGCCGAGGTGGCATTGACCGCCGGCGGGCGCCTCACCGCCGGCGCCGGCGCCGCCTTCGCCCTCTGCCGGCCGCCGGGCCATCATGCGGGCAAGGATTATTACGGCGGCTATTGCTTCCTGAACAATGCCGCCATCGCCGCTCAATCCTTCATCGACCGGGGTGCCGCGCGGGTTGCGATCCTCGATGTCGACTATCACCACGGCAACGGCACCCAGGCGATCTTTTACGATCGCGAGGATGTCTTCTTCCTCTCGCTCCATGCCGATCCCAAGTGGGACTATCCCTATTTCCTGGGCTTCGCCGAGGAGGTGGGGGAGGGCGCGGGCGAGGGCTTCAACGCCAACTACCCCATGCCCTGGGGCACCGTCTGGTCCCGCTATGTCGAGGCTCTCGGCGATGCCCTGGCCCGCATCCGCCGCTACGGGCCCGATGTCGTCGTGGTCTCGCTCGGTGTCGATACCTTCAAGGAGGATCCCATCTCAAAATTCAAGCTGGAGATGGCCGACTATCCGAAGATCGGCGCCATGATCGCCGAGCTCGGCCGGCCGACCCTCTTCGTCATGGAGGGCGGCTATGCCGTCGAGGAGATCGGCATCAATACGGTCGCCCTGCTCCAAGGCTTCGAGGGCTGATCGGCGTCAAGAGTCGATGGGGGCGCCTCGATGATCGTCGATGATCAGGCGGAGACCCTCGCCTTCCTGCAGGATCCGGCCAGCTATGGTGGACAAGCCGAAGCGGTCGAGCGCATCGAAACCCATATCTCCGTCGTCTTTCTTGTCGGCGGCTTCGCCTACAAGTTGAAGCGGGCCGTACGCTACAGCTATCTCGATTTCTCCACGGTGGAAAAGCGAGCGTCCGCTTGCGCCGCCGAGCTGGCGCTGAACCGGCGCACCGCGCCCGCCCTCTATCTCGAGACCCGCGCCATCCGGCGCCGGGCCGGCGGCAACCTCGGCTTCGATGGCCAGGGTGCTCTCGTCGATGCAGTCGTGGTCATGCGGCGCTTCGATCAATCCTGCCTCTTCGATCGCCTGGCCCAAAAGGGCGCCCTCTCCGTGGTGCTGATGCGCGAGCTCGCCGATCGGATCGCAGACTTTCACCGTAGCGCCGAGGTCGACCGGAGTTTCGGCGGTCAAAGCGCTCTCGCCGGGATCATCGACGGCAATGAGGCCAATCTGGATGCGGCCGTGCCGGCCGTCTTCGACGCGGCGGCGGTGGCTGCCCTGATCTCGGCCAGCCGAGAGGCGCTGGCCGGGATCGGTGCTCTCGTCGATGAGCGCCGCCAGGAGGGCAAGGTACGGCTCTGCCATGGCGATCTGCATCTGCGCAATATCTGCCTGCTGGAGGGCGTCCCGACCCTTTTCGACTGCATCGAGTTCAGCCGGGACATAGCCTGCATCGACGTGCTCTACGATCTTTCCTTCCTGCTCATGGATCTGGCCCATCGCGGGCTTCCCGAACTGGCCAACACCGTCTTCAACCGCTACTTCGATCGGGAGGGCGAGGCGGAGGGCGCCGCTGCGCTGCCGCTCTATCTCTCGCTGCATGCCGCCATCCGGGCCCATGTGGGTGCCGCCGCCCTGCCGGCCAAGCGGCCGGAGCAGCGAGAGGAATCGATCGCCGAGGCCCGCGCCTATTTCCATCTGGCACAGGCTCTCCTGCGGCCCGGCACGCCGCGACTCATCGCCATCGGCGGCCTCAGCGGCACCGGCAAGTCGACTCTCGCCTATGGGCTGGCACCACGTCTCGGCGCCGCGCCCGGGGCCCGGGTGCTGCGCAGCGACGTGCTGCGCAAGCGCCTCATGGGTATGGCGCCGGAGAGCCCGCTGCCTGCCGAGGCCTATGGCGAGGCCGTGACCCGCTCGGTCTATGGCCGGCTCGGCGAGGAGGCGGGCCGGCTGCTGCGCGCCGGATGCAGCGTCATCCTCGATGCCGTTTTCCTGCGCCCGGATGAGAGGACCGCGGCGGAAGCGCTGGCTCGCGATCTCCGGGTCGAATTTCAGGGCTTTTGGCTGCAGGCGGCGCCCGAGATCCTGGCGGCGCGGATCGAAGGCCGGCGGGGCGATGCCTCGGACGCGACGGTGGAGATCCTTCACCGCCAGCTCGCCGTTCCCACCGGTCCCATCGGCTGGCGCCGGGTCGATGTGGGCGGTACGTCGGCAGCGGCTCTGGCGGCCCTGTCCAAAATGATTGGTTGAAATCTGCCGCGAGTTTCGCCATCACGAACCCCGATACGCCCCCTCAGAGGGCGCGGGGACCACATGACGACGGCCGAGGGACAGGATTCGGGCGAGATTGCCCGGCGCACGGCGATGCTGGGCGCGATCGGCTATGCCGCGACCCAGATCGTCGCGGCCGCCGATTGGCGCGCCGGCATGCAGGAGCTGCTGAGCCGCCTGGGCCAGGCGACCGCGGTCAGCCGGGTGACTCTGTTCGAAGTCCATCCCGGCCCCGGCGGGCGGCTGGTGGAGAGCTGCCGCTATGACTGGGCCGATGAAGGGCTGGCGACGCTTTCCGATGACGCGCGCTATCAATGCATGCCGCTTTCCGACGAGGACAGGTCGGGCGAGCTCGGCGACTGGGCCCGGCGGCGGGAGCGCGGCGAGGTCGTGCAGGCGACGCTGCGCGAGCTGCGCGGCTATGCCCGCGAGGTCTTCCTTGAGCATGGCACGCTCTCCTTCGCCTCGGTCCCGATCATGGTCGCCGGCCGCTTCTGGGGCTTTCTAGGCTTCGACGATTGCAAGATCGAGCGGGTCTGGCATCCGCTGGAGATCGAGGTGCTGCAGACGGCCGCGGCCCTCATCGCCGGCGCGCTGGAGCGGGCGCGGTCCCATGAGCAGCTTCGCCTCAGCGAGGAGCGCTACAAGATGGCGGCCCGGGGCACCAATGACGGGCTCTGGGACTGGGATCTCGCCGCTGGCACGGCCTATCTCTCGCCGCGGCTGCATGAGCTGCTTCATCTCGAGGATGGCGCGCTGGGCAGCGATATGGAAGCACTGTTCCGGATGCTCGACCGCGCCCATGCCGCGGCGCTGCGCGAGTACCTTGCCCGGCGCTTCGCGCGCCGGAAGCAGAAGTTCGAGTTCGAATGCCGGATACCGCACTCCGAACGCGGCTCCCTCTGGGTCATCCTGCGCGGGCTCATCGTCTACCAGGCGGGCTCGCCCTGCCGCATCGTCGGCAGCCTGCGCGACATCACCGACCGCATGGAGGCCCAGGCCCAGCTGGTCGAGAGCGAGGCGCGGGCCCGGGCGGTCGTCGAGACAGCCTTCGATGCCATCGTCACCGTCGACGAGGCCGGCCGCATCGTGGAGTTCAACGCCGCCGCTTCGCGGATCTTCGGCCATTCCCGCGAGGAGGTAATCGGCCGGCAGGTCAGCGAGACCATCATCCCCGAGCATCGGCGCTCCCATCACCAGGCGGGCATGGAGCACGATATGGCGACGGGCGAATGGCGCACCCTCGGCCGTATGGCGGAGGTCGAGGGCATGCGCGCCGACGGCAGCCTCATTCCCATCGAGCTGTCGGTGACCGAGGTGCCGCTGGCGAAGGGCCGGCTCTTCACGGCTATCCTGCGCGACCTGACCGAGCGCAAGGAATTTCAGCGCCAGCTCGGCGAAGCGGAGCGCAAGCGGGCGAATCTGGCGCGCTATTTCTCGCCCAATATGGTCGACGAGCTGATGCAGAGCGGCGGCGATCTGGAACGGGCCCGTACCCAGATCGTAACCATGCTCTTCGTCGATCTGATCGGCTTCACGACGCTCAGCGCCCAGCTCTCCAGCGTCAAGGTCATCGAGCTGCTGCGCGAATGCCTGGCCTTCTTCGAGGAGGCCGTCTTCGCCCATCAAGGAACCCTCGACAAATATCTTGGCGACGGGCTGATGGCCACATTCGGGACGCCGCGTCCGGGGCCTCGGGATGCGACCAATGCTCTGGCCTGCGCCCGGCTGATGGCGGCGAAGACCGTCGCCTGGAACGCCGAGCGTCGCGGGCAGGGCCTGCAGCCGCTCCATGTCGGCATCGGGCTGCATCACGGCGAGGTGGTGCTGGGCGATATCGGCGGCGAGCGCCGCCTGGAGTTCGCTGTCCTGGGGGATACCGTCAATGTCGCGCGCCGGATCGAGGAGATGACCCGCAGCCTCGACATCGCGATCCTGGCCAGCGATGCCGTGATCGAGGCCGTGCGACGCGAAGGCGGGGCGGACGGCCTGGCGGAGTTTCAGGACCTCGGCCAGCATGTGCTGCGCGGCCGGGAGGGCTTGATCAGGCTCTGGGGCTGCGCCGCCGAAAGGACGGACGGCTCCCGCCTGCCGGAGATCCTGCCGCCGGGTCTGGCGGCGGACCACCCGGACGGGCGCGGCGCCGTGCCCGGTGCCGGCACGCCCGCCCGCTAGAGATCGGGGCGCCGGTTTCCGGCGCCAGGCTCATCGCCTGGCCGGGGCCCGGGATCGCCGCTTGGCGGCGGATGGCTTGTGCTGGCGCTTGGCCACAACCGCTTCATAGGCGGCCTGCAGCTTGGCGCCGACGGAAGCGCGCGGGGATTTCGGCGTCTTTCCGGCAGGCGCGCCCAGATGGGTCTCGCGCAGCTCGTCCATGAAGGCTGCCCACATCTTCGGGCCGCCTTTCTCGAGCAATTGGGCGCGTATGCCAAGTTCTTCCGTCACGGGCAGATATTTGCGTCCCCAGCCCGCCATCTGCGCCAGGATGGGCAGAAGCTCGATGCCCTGCTGGGTCAGGCTGTAGATCGCCTTCTGCCTGTGGCTGGGGTCGTCCCTCTTGGTGACGATCCTTTGATCCACCAGCCGCTTCATCCGATCGGCCAGGATGTTGGAGGCGATGCCCTCTTCCGATTTCAGCAGCAGTTCCCGGAAATGCCGCCGGTTGCCGAAGATCATATCCCGGATGATCAGCAGGCTCCATTTGTCGCCGACCACTTCCAGGGTGAGATTGATCGGGCAACCCGACCTGTGGTCGTCGCTCATAGCTTCCTCCACGACAGCATTTCGACAATCGCATCGCTACTCCTATAATGCAACCGATTGTGTAGCACAATCATAGTGCGACGGCCCCGTCGAGATGCGATGAGCCTCCGGTTCTGATAGAGTGGGTGCAAGGAGAAATGCCATGGCCCCCATTTCTGTGTTGCGTGTCGGACTTGCCGCCCTTGCGCTCGCCGCGGCCCCGCCCCTCGGCATGCCGGCAGGGGCCACCAGCCCCGCCTCCGAGCCGATCGCCGTCGCCGTTCTCGAATTCGACTATGTCGATACCTCGGGCGAGGCGCGGGATCAGCAGAAGGAACATGCGGCGCGGCTGCAGCGCTTTGCGGAGGGATTGCGCCAGGATCTCGCGGGCAGCGGCAAATACCGGATCGTCCACCCGGCCTGCGATCCTGCGCCCTGCACCGCCGCCGGCAGCGATCCCACGGCGCTGGTCGACAGCGCACGTCAGGCGGGGGCGAAGCTCGTGATCTTCGGCGGCGTGCACAAGATGAGCACGCTGATCCAATGGGCCAAGCTTCAGGCCCTCGACCTGCAATCGGACAAGATCATATTCGACAAGCTGATCACCTTCCGGGGCGACAATGACGAATCCTGGCGCCAGGCGGAGTCCTTCGTCGCGCGGGAGTTCATCGCGACGCCTTAGGGCGGTTGAAGAGATTCCCCCTGTTCTCCGGAAACGCTGGTAGGTGCGCCCTAGTACCCCATCGCAGCACCCCCCGGACGCCGCGCGTCATTGGCGCCGTAGAGATGGCCCGGCACCAAAGGGCTGCCGTGGGTGGAATCGTCGATCCCGCCGGTGGCACCGGCGGCCGGAACCGACGGCGCCACGAGGATCGCCTCCGCCGCACCCCAGGGCGCCTGCTCCTTGAACTTGTAGCCCATGGCCTCGAGCTTGGCCGCCGTATCCGCCGAGAAAGTGAAGGGTTCGGCATAGATCACATCGGGCAGCCATTGATGATGGAATCGCGGCGCATTCACCGCGCTTTGCAGATCCATGCCGTAGTCGACGACATTGACGATGACCTGGAGGATGATGGTGATGATGCGCGAGCCGCCGGGGCTGCCCAGCAGCATGAATACATGGCCGTCGCGCGTCAGCAGGGTCGGGCTCATGGAGCTCAAGGGTCGCTTGCCCGGCGCGATGGCATTGGCGCTGCCCTGAACCAGGCCGAACATATTCGGGGAGCCCGGCTTGGCGGTGAAATCGTCCATCTCGTCATTGAGGAAGAAGCCGGTCTTCCCGGCAATGACCTTGGCCCCGAAATAGCTGTTGATCGTGAAGGTGACGCCCACGGCATTGCCCGCCGCGTCGATCACCGAGTAGTGGGTCGTCTGATTGCCTTCCTGGTCCAGCCCGCTCTTGAGCGAGCTCGAGGGCGTGGCACGGTCCGCCTCTATCGTTGCGCGGAGCTTGGCGGCGTAGTCGGGCGAGAGGAGCTGGGCGAGGGGATTGCCGACGAAGGCCGGATCGCCCAGCCGATTGTTGCGGTCGATATAGGCCCGGCGCATCGCCTCCACGAGATTATGGGTGCTGGTGGCCGAGTGGTAGCCCTTGGAGTCTAGCGGGAATTCGGCGGCGATGTTGAGGATCTCGCAGATCGTCGTTCCGCCGGAGCTGGGCGGCGGCGCCGAGACGATGTCATAGCCGCGGTAGCTGCAGCGCACGGGCTCGCGCTCGATCACCTCGTAGCGCCGGAAATCCTCGAGCGCGAGGATTCCGCCATTGGCCTGGCTGGCCGCGACGATGGCCTCGGCGATCGCCCCGCGATAGAAGGCATCGGGCCCGTCCCGGGCGACGAGTTTCAGGGTCTCCGCCAACTCCGGCTGC
>DATHQQ010000112.1:0-7584 GCA_035482595.1 Verrucomicrobiia bacterium | reverse complement strand
CAACCCCCAGTCTTGTCGCGCCGCTGGCGCCCGCGCTACGGGCCCACGCCGGCCGCGTCATGGAGAATATTGCCTATGGCAAAGCGCATGCTTATCGATGCCACCCACCCGGAGGAAACCCGCGTGGCCGTGGTGGACGGACGGCGACTTGAAGAATTCGACGTCGAGGTCGCCAGCAAGAAGCTACTCAAAGGAAACATCTATCTAGCCAAGATCACGCGGGTGGAGCCCTCGCTCCAGGCCGCCTTCGTCGAATATGGCGGGAACCGGCACGGCTTCCTCGCCTTCAGCGAAATCCACCCGGACTACTACCGCATCCCGGTCGAGGATCGCGAGGCGTTGCTGGCCGAGCAGGCCGCCATGGCCCGCGAGGAAGACGAGCGGGAAGAGGAAGAATCCCAATCTCGCCACCGGCGCTCGGACTCTCGCCGGCGGGGCAGATCGGATCGGTCGGGTTCGCGAGGCGGGACGACCTCTCCCGAGGCGGCGAATGAAGATCCTGCCGCCGACAGCCTTGCCGGACCCCAGGACGAGATGTCGTCGCATGGTTCGGATCATGACTCCGGCCATGATGACTCTGGCCATCATGACTCTGGCCATGATGTCTCAGGTGGCGAGGACTTCGCAGAGGAGCGGTCGCATCAAGACGACAGGGGTACAGAAGAGGCTTCCGAAACCACGACGGCGGCCGGGGGCGAGAGCGCTGCCCTGCGGGTCACCGGCGAGGCCGAGAACCGCCTCAGCAGCGAGCCCTTCGAGGCGGCCCACGAGGACTCCCACGCCCCTGAATCCTCGGCGGATCCGGCCGAGGCAAGCCAATCGGCAGCGGCCGAGGAGAATGGCTATCGCGAGGTGACGCCGGCCGGCACGGCCGATGAGGCGCCCGCCCATCATCCCGTTATCGAGGAGGCCCACGCCCCGGCGCAGCCTCTGGAGACCATCGGGGGTGATGAGGCCGAAGAGCCGTCCCAGCGGCGGTCCCGGCCGCTCAGCCGGCGCTACAAGATCCAGGACGTCATCAAGCGGCGCCAGATCATCCTGGTCCAGGTGACCAAGGAGGAGCGCGGCAACAAGGGCGCGGCGCTCACCACCTATCTCTCCCTCGCCGGCCGTTACTGCGTGCTGATGCCCAACACGGATCGCGGCGGTGGAGTCTCGCGCAAGATCACCAATGCCGGCGACCGCAAGCGGCTGAAGTCGATCATCGACGATCTCGAACTGCCGGACGGCATGGCGGTCATCGTGCGGACCGCCGGAAGCGAGCGCAGCAAACCGGAGGTCAAGCGCGATTTCGAATACCTCATCCGGCTCTGGGACGAGATCCGCGAGCTGACGCTCCGCTCCAGCGCCTCGGCCCTCATCTATGAAGAAGCCAATCTGATCAAGCGGGCCATCCGCGATCTCTACACGCGCGACATCGAGGACATCCAGGTCGAGGGCGACGAAGCCTATCGGGCAGCGAAGTCCTTCATGCGCATGCTGATGCCGAGCCATGCCAAGCGGGTCCAGCAGTACAAAGACCCGACGATGCCGCTGTTCACCCGCTACCAGATCGAGAGCCAGCTCGACGCGATCCACAACCCGGTCGTTCAGCTCCGCTCCGGCGGCTACATCGTCATCAACCAGACCGAGGCGCTGGTCGCCATCGACGTGAACTCCGGCCGGGCCACCCGCGAGCGCAATATCGAGGAGACGGCCCTCAAGACCAATCTCGAGGCCTCCGACGAGATCGCGCGCCAGCTTCGCCTACGCGATCTGGCCGGGCTCGTGGTCATCGACTACATCGACATGGACGAATCGCGCCACAACGGGCAGGTCGAGCGGCGTCTCAAGGAGGCGATGCGCAACGACCGGGCGCGCATCCAGCTCGGCCGCATCAGCCCCTTCGGCCTGCTGGAGCTCTCGCGCCAGCGCCTGCGGCCGAGCCTCTTCGAGGCTAGCACGGAAGTCTGCCGCTACTGCCACGGCACCGGCCATGTCCGCTCGACGGAATCCACGGCGCTGCATGTGCTGCGCTCCATCGAGGAGGAAGGTGCGCGCCAGAAGAGTGCCGCCATCACCGTCTCGGTGCCGGCGCAGGTGGCTCTCTTCATCCTCAATCACAAGCGCCAGTCCCTGGCCGAGCTCGAGATCCGGCAGGGCTTCCGCATCTATCTGGCCGCCGACGAATCCCTTGTGCCGCCGGAGTTCCGCATCGAGCGCCTGAAGGCTTTGGCGCCGGGCGATGCGCCGCCAGCACCGGTGATACAGCCCTCTGCGCCGCCGGAGGAAACGGAAATCGAGGTCGAGGAGCCGATCGCCGCGGCGGAAGCCGAGGAGGAGGCCGAGACGGTCGAGCAGCCCAGCGAGGAGCGGGCCCGCGAGGCGCGCTCCGACGAGGAGGGCGGGGACCGGCGGCGTGGCCGGCGCCGGCGCCGGCGTGGCCGCGACAGGGACGACACCCGCGACCACGGCCGGGAAGGTGGCCGCGATCATGATCGGGGCCGGCGCGCCGGGGCTCAGCCCGACGCCGGTGGCGCTCACGCATCCGAGGTCGCCGAGGCGACAGGGGAGATCGGTGACGCGCAGGCAGCACCTTCCTCGCCCACCGAGGGCGGCGAAGGTCCCCAGGGCGACGGCGGGGAGCAAGGCCGGCGGCGCCGGCGGCGCGGACGTCGCGGCGGACGCCGGCGGCGGCGCGACGGCGATCGCGGGGGTGAGACCAACGCCCAGGCTTCCGGATCCGCCGAGGGAGAAGAGAGCGGAAGCGAAGGCAACGGTCAGTGGCCCCATAGCGGCGAGGAGAGCGCCGAAGCCGAGAACCATGGAGCCGTGAACCAAGGGTCCGATAACGAGAGGTCCGAGAATGAAGGATCTCGAGGAGAGACGACCGAGATAGCCGCCACTCGTTTCGAGGAGCGGTCTTCTTCCGCCGAGGAAAGATATCAGCCGGAAGAACGGGCGGCAGAGCGCACGCCGCCGGTCGGGGAGCGGAGGCCCGCCGCTCACCGCCACAACGAGATCGCCCCGGCCGAGCCGAGCCTGCCGCTGCCGGAGCCTGCACCGCAAGCACCGGCCGCGGAAAGCCATTCGACGCCGGAGTCCCCTCTCGAAAGCGAGGAGGCGAAATCCGGCCCGCGCAAGCGCGGCTGGTGGCAGCGCGTCCTAAGCTAGAGCGATATCCGGATCGGACTGAATCGGCTTCTACCCTTTCTCGTCATTCCCGCGAAAGCGGGAATCCAGGGCCCCATGATCCGCAGTTTGCCGCTCGCCCTGGATCCCCGCTTTCGCGGGGATGACGGAAGAGAGGGATCGCCCTAATCAACAGCTATTGCGACCTCACGCCCGGAGTTCGCCAGGACAGCGACTGGCCTTTCGGCTGGGCGGATGGGTTGTTCCTGGCGGCCGGGCTGGCGCTGCTGGCCGCTCTCGGCGTTCTATTGGGGTAGTCGATTCCCTGTTTCTGCAGGGAATCTACAGGTGCCGTCGCGCTGCCTTGCGGAAAAATCCAGATCATCATTTCACTCTATACGCACAATGCGTATAAGTCAAATACCGCGTCCTGCCCTAGCCGTTCCGCTGCCGCCAGGCGATGAGGCGCTCCGCCGCCTCGGCCATCTCCGCCGTCGAGCCGGCATAGGAAAAGCGCAGACAGTCATGACCATGCCGGCGGTCGAAGTCGACGCCGGGGGTGGTGGCGACGCCGGATTCCGCGAGCATGCGCCGGCAGAAGCCCTCGCTGTCATCGGTCAGATGCCCGATATCGGCATAGAGATAGAAGGCGCCATCGGGCGGCGCGAAGCGGGTGAAACCGGCCTTGGGCAACTCGGCCAACAGCAGGTCGCGATTGCGCCGATAAACGGCGACCCGGGCGTCGAGTTCCGGCCCGCAGCCGAAGACAGCCTCGGCGGCGATCTGCGGCAAGGTCGGCGCCGAGATGAAGAGGTTCTGGGCCAGGCATTCCACGGCCCGGGCAAGGTCGGCCGGCACCAGCATCCAGCCCAGGCGCCAGCCGGTCATGGAGAAATATTTGGAGAAGCTGTTGACCACGATCGCGGTCTCGTCGAGCGAAGCCGCACTCACCGTCTCCGCGCCATAGACGATGCCATGATAGATCTCGTCCGAGACCAGGCGGATGCCCCGGTCCCGGCAATAATCCACCAGGGCCGTCAAGGCCCGCCGGTCCAGCATGCTGCCGGTGGGGTTGGAGGGGCTGGCGAGGATCAGCCCATCGAGCCCGCCTTCCACCCCATCGAGCAGGGCCGGCGTCGGCTGAAAATGAGTCTCAGGCCCGACGGCCAGATCGACGGGCTCGAGATCGAGGGCGAGCAGGATATTGCGATAGGCAGGATAGCCGGGGGCGGCGAGCGCGATCCGGTCGCCCGCCTCGAAGGCGGCAAGAAACCCCAGCATGAAGGCGCCGGAGGAGCCGGTGGTCACGACTACCCGCCCCGGATCCAAATCGAGGCTGTAGCTCCGGCGGTAGTGCGCTGCGATCGCCGCGCGCAAGGGCGGAATGCCGAGCGCCTCGGTATAACCCAGCCGGTGGGATTTGAGAGCCGCCGTGGCCGCCTCGATCACCGCCTGGGGGGCGCCGCCGTCGGGTTGGCCGAGCTCGAGGTGGAGAACGCGCTCGCCCGCCGCCGCGCGCGCATTGGCGGCGCGCAGCATCTCCATGGCGATGAAGGGTGGAATCGAGGCCCGCCGGGCCACCTTGAGCGTCATGGCGCTACTGGTCCTGCAGCACCACGGAGAGGCCGTCGCCGCGCGGATCGGCGGCCGCCAGGCAGGTGGCATCCTCGGCATCGAGAGCGCGCGGGCAATAGATCGCCTGGACCCGGCCCAATATGCCGGCCTTCTGCAGCTTGTGGCCGCGGCTCTCCAGATCCTGCAGCAAGGGCTGCGGCACGCCCTCCTCGTAGAACACCACATCTGGCTCGCCATTGTGGTGGATGCGCTTGGTCGCGATCGAGACATCGAGGGGCTGCTTGTCGGCGACGGTGCGCAGGAACACCTGGGCCAGCGCCGTGGGCGCGGTGACGCCGCCCGATGCCGCGGCCAGATAATAGATGCTCTTGTTGGAGCGCGAGGCCCAGATCATCGGACCGGTGTTATAGGCGTTCTCGCCGGCCACATTGGGCGAGGCCGCCAGGATGATGCCGGTGCCAGGGACCATCCGGCCGCTGCCGAAGATATCGTTCAAGGTGAAGTTGCAGGCGACACCGTTGCTGTCCTTGTCGATCACCACCAGGCTCGCCGCCCAGGGATTCTCCGGATGGGCGGCGGGCGGCGGGGGATGGAGCGCGCTCGCCGGCGTGGCGTGGTCGGGGGAATAATCCGCCATCAGCTGCTTGAGATGGCTGTCGTCGAGCAGCGCGCTGGGCTCGACCGAGGTCCCGCCATTGGGCTGCAGCCACTGGCCGCGATTGGCAAAGACCCGCATGGAGGATTCGACGAAGAGATGCGGCCTCACCTCCGCCGAGGTGCCGTCCCAATCCTCGGTATCATGCAGGATCTTCAGGAGTTGCGCCCCCACCAGCCCGCCGGAGGCGGTGGGCGGCGTGAAGAACAGCGCCCGCGAGCCATAGTCGAAGGAGACGGGCTGCACGACCTCGGGCACGGCGCTGCGCAGCATCTCGCGCGTCAGGGGAAGGCCAGCGCCCTCGGCCGCCTCGGCGATGCGGTTGGCGACGCCGCCCATATAGAGATCGCCGCCGCCGCGGCTGCGGATCTGGTCGAGGACCGAGCCGAGCTCGAGCTGCGTCAGCGCGTCGCCTTCCCGCAGCAGATGGCCGTCGGGGGCGACGAAGACACGGGCCAGCTCCGGATCGCTGCGCAGCTTGTTGCCGGCGGTCTCGATCTCCCGCGCCAGGGCCCGGCTGACGGTGATCCCGCCCAGCGCCAGATTCTCCGCCGGGGCCACCAGGGTCGCCCAGGGAACGCGCCCATAGCGGGCCTGCATATAGGCCATGCCCCGGACGCTGGCGGGCACGCCGAACTGCCCGCCCGGTATGCCCTGGGGCATGAAGAGGATCGCCTCGACCTTCTTGGTCTTGGCATCATGGACGAGGCAGGCCCCGCCCCCGCCGATGCCGGCGTTGGAAGGCAAAGTCACCGCGAGGGTGAAATAGGCGGCGATCGTCGCATCGACGGCCGAGCCGCCGCCCGAGAGCACGTCGCGGGCGACCAAGGCGGCCCGCGGCTCGTCGGTCGCCACGGCCCCGGCAAAGCCCTGGACCTTGCCGCTACCGATCTCGATCGGCCCGATGCCCGAGCCGCTGCCACCGCAACCGGGCATGCCCGAGAGGGCGAGGGCTAAAAGAAAGAGTTGCGGGCGGGAGACGAAGAATCTAGCTCTCTGGGCGAACCCGTCGAAGGACGACATGCGCAAGCAACTCATCTCCCTTTGGCTGCCGTCGCGCTTGCTTCGGCGTCACGGGGACAACCCCCCGGCAGCTTGGGCAGCCGGCCAAGCCCCCTCCTCGATCCGCGATGCGGAGGGCGAAACTAGCATCCGCGCCCAGGCCACGCCACTGTTCCCGGCCCCGACCTCGCGGCGGCTTGGCCGCCGCTTGGCCACCGCCCCTGGGGGGCCGCAAAACTTCGTGAGCCCCCCAGCTCCCCATCGCCTTTCCCGGGCCGATCGGCCATGCTGGGCTGAAATGATCAAAGGTAACCGGTGACCCTATGAAGCTTCTGCGCCTCCTTGCCCTCTCAGTGCCCTTGCTGCTCGCGGCGGGCCCTCTGGGCGCCGCGGACATGACACCCGCCCCCTCGGCGGTGGATATCGATGTGGTCCAGAAAATCGTTCGCGACTATCTGCGCGAGCATCCCGAGGTGATCATCGACGCGATCAAGCAATACCAGGCCAAGCAGGATCAGGCCGAGGCCGCCAAGGCGCAGCAGAACATCACGGCGCTGAAGGACGACATCTTCAAGGATCCCACCAGCCCCGTTGCGGGCAACCCCGATGGCGACGTCACTCTCGTCGAGTTCTTCGACTACCGCTGTCCCTATTGCAAGGTGGTGGCACCGGATCTGGAGAAGGTGATGGCCGCCGACAGCAAGCTGCGCGTGGTCTACAAGGAATTCCCCATTCTCGGCCCGGCTTCCACGACCGCGACCAAGGCGGCCCTGGCGGCCGTCGCCCAGGGCAAATACCTGCCCCTCCACGACAAGCTGATCGCCTTTAAGGGCCAGCTCGACGATGCGACGATCTTTGCCATGGCTCATGACGTCGGCCTCGACGTCGCCAAGCTGAAGGTGGACATGGAGAAGCCCGAGATCCGGAACATCATCGACAAGAACGCGCAGCTCGCCGACAAGCTGAAGATCCAGGGCACCCCCGGCTTCGTCATCGGCGATCAGCTCATCCCCGGGGTCGCCTCGGTCGACGATCTGACGGCCGCCATCAAGAAGGCGCGCGCCGGCAGCTGACGGGGCCGACCCACGCGCTCCCGGGGATTCAACCGGGCCGGTTGCGCCGGCCCGGGCGATTCCTTAGCCTCCCCTCGACAGGGGAGGACTCGAATTCATGCAGCTCAAGGACAAGGTCGCCATCGTCACCGGCAGCTCGCGCGGCATCGGCAAGGCGATCGCCGAGCG
>DATHQQ010000111.1:0-2694 GCA_035482595.1 Verrucomicrobiia bacterium | reverse complement strand
TGGGCAGGAAGAACAGCACATCTAGCAGCCGGCGCGAGGCCGGCGCGAAGCGGCGCAATGCCAGCGCTGCCCAGCTTCCACTGGCCAGCGCCAGCAGGCTCGCCATCACCCCCGTCAGCAGGCTCACCCGGAGCTGGGTGCCGGAATCCCCTTCGAGCGCTTCGGCATAGTGGCGGAAGGTCAGATGGCTCGGCAGCACGCCGTTCCATTGGTCGGCCAGGCTCGCCAGGGCGATCACGCCCAAGGGCAGGACATAGAAGACGGCGAGCAGCAGCGCCGCGACACCCCAGGCGCCCCAGCGCCCGGATTTAGACCACACCAGCACGTTGGCCTCCGAAGCGGCCGACCGCATAGCGGTAGAGGAAATAGAGGCCGAGGGAGAGGCCGACATTGACCACGGCGATGACGCAGGCCGTGGGATAGTCGAACTCCTGGATCGCCTTGTCGTAGACCAGCAGCGGTAGCGTGATCACTCCCTTGGCCCCGATGAAGAGGACGATGCCGAACTCGTTCACCGTCAGCAGCAGGCAGAGGCTGCCCCCGGCCAGCAGGGCCGGCAGGGCCGCCGGCAGGATGATCTGGCGGATGATGCGCCAGGGGCCGGCGCCGAGGCTCGCCGCCACCTCGATCTGCGCGGTCTCGATCAAGGAGAAGGAGGCCAGCAGCGGGCGCATGATGAAGGGGGTGTAGACCGTCACCTCCGCCAGGATCACCCCCCAGGCGGAATAGAGAAAGTTAATGGGCGGCAGCGGGAGGCGGAACATCTCCATGAGGGACATGTTGAGGATGCCGGCCGAGCCGTAGATGAAGGTGAAGGCGAGCGCCATCAGGAAGGTCGGCAGTGCGATGAAGGTATCGATCAGCCGCGCCAGCAGGCCAGCGCCGGGAAAGGGCACGAAGGAGAGGATCAGCGCCAAGGTGAAGCCCAGTGCGAGGCAGCCCGCACTCGCCGCCAGGGCGATTCCCACGGTATGCAGGATGGCCTCGCGGAACATGGCGCTGGCGAAGACCTCCCGCAGGGTTGCCAGCGAAAACTCGCCCTCCGCCCCGGTGAAGGCTTGGCCCACGATCAGGGACAGGGGGTAGAAGAAGCAGCCGATCAGGACCAGCAGCGGCGGCAGAATCCAGAGCGCGCCCGATTCCGCCAGCGGGCTCCGGGCGGGCCGTGGGCCCGCGGTGGCGGCGCTAAGCGACATCTTCGGGAATGAGCGTCGCGCTGTCGGCGGCGAAATGCACCGTAAGCGCCGTGCCCGGGAGCGGCGGCTCCGGCAGCGGGGCGGAGGCGATGCGCAGGGTCACCCCCTGCACCTCCAGGGCGATGCTGTGCTGGTCGCCTTGCCAGAGTGCCGATTCCACTTTGCCCTCCAGCGCATTATTCCGCTCTCCCGATGGCGTCAGCCCAAGATCATGCGGCCGCACACAGAGCAGGCAGGTCGCCCCCGGCTCCAAGGTCACCGGCACACGGGCCCGCAAGGTCGAGGCACCGAAGCGAACGCGGCCCAGGCGCCCGCCCTCCTCCAGCGCCTCCAGTTTGACCGGCAGGAGATTGGCGCGGCCCAGGAACTCGGCGGTGAAGCGGTTGGGCGGCTCGCGGTAGAGATCGCGGGCCGCGCCATGGGCCACCAGCCTTCCGTCGCGCATGATGGCGATGCGATGGGCGAGCGTCAGCGCCTCCGTCTGGTCATGGGTGACATAGAGCACCGTCAGGCCGGGCAGGTCGCGATGCAGCCGGGCCAGCTCCTCCACCATGCTGCGGCGGATCTGGGCATCCAGGGCCGAGAGCGGCTCGTCCAGGAGGAGAACGCTGGGACGGATGGCCAGCGCCCGGGCGATGGCGATGCGCTGCTGCTGGCCGCCGGAGAGCTCGCGCGGATAGCGGCCGAGGAAGGCGCTCATGCCCACCATGCGCAGGCATTGCTCCACGCGCTCCTGGACCAGGGCCTCGCTCGCCCCCCGCGCCCGGAGGCCGAAGGCGACATTCTCTTCGACCCGCATATGGGGGAAGAGGGCGTAGTTCTGCACCACCATGCCGAGATCGCGGGCGTAGGGCGGCAGGTCGGTCACGTCACGCTCGCCGATGCGAATCCGCCCGCTGGTGGGGCGGACGAACCCGGCGACGGCACGCAGCGCCGTCGTCTTGCCGGAGCCGGAAGGTCCGATGATGGCGAGGATCTCGCCGGGATGCACGGTGAGGCTCAGATCTTTCAGCACCACCTGGCCGCGATAGGCGACCGTGACACCCTCGAAGCCGATACCGGTTCCGGCCGCGGCTGCGGCAGCCGTCGCGACCTGCCGAGCTTCCGTCAGCGCCATATCGACCGCAGCCATCGGCTAAATCGCTTTCTGTTGAGACGCCGAATCCCCTCTCCCGCGCCTGCGCGCGGGAGAAGGGAAGGATTCAGCGCCGGCGGTTAGCTGCCGGTCACCTCATGCCACTTCGCGACATCGGCCTTCAGGTCCGCCAGGACCTGGTCCCAATCCGGCGTCCAGACCTTCACGCCCTGCATGATCACCTGGAGCTGCTTGAAGTTGTTGTCGGTCGGCGTCACGTCCTTGCGGGCCGGCATGCCCTGGGCGATGGCGCTCACCTTCATCTGGGCATCCTGGCTGAGCAGGAACTCGATCAGCTTCTTGCCGGCATCGGCATGGGGTGCGCCCTGCACCAGGCCGATGTAGTAAGGCAGGAACAGCGCG
>DATHQQ010000110.1:0-7331 GCA_035482595.1 Verrucomicrobiia bacterium | reverse complement strand
CGAGCGCGGTGGTGTCGAAGGTGAGGCGGCTGGGCCGCGCGGAAAGGTCGAACTGCTTCTCCACCGCGCCCGGGGTGGGAAGACCGCCCTTGAGCGTCCAGTCGCCGCTCAGCCGCAAGACCAGGGTGCCACCCTCCGCCTGGCTCAGCGTGAATCCTGGAGCGGGTTCGCTGCTTCTGCTCTCTGTCTTCGTCTGCCGTGCCACCGGTGCTCTCTGTCCCCGCCGTGTCGGTTCGCTATCGCGCGGCAATGCAGCAATCATAACGACTATACGGGCGCCGAGTGAAATTCGATCGACGAGGTCGACGCGCCGGCCGTACCGCCGGTGAGATCCGGTAGAGGGGGGAGGCCTGCTGGAGCCGGGGCAGTTGCATCGCCCGTTTGGCGAGCTATGTCAGAGGCTTAGGCGTCACCGTCGATTGAGTCTCAACCTCGAAGAAGCGAAGTGGGACGTCGCCCGGGCCGCGCGCAAAGGGAACGTTAACCATCACGGCGGCGCTTCTGGGCCACGCATCCGGGCGGCGGCCGGATAGGACGGCGTGGCTTTCCAGCTACAGCGAGGTTGACTTGTTCCATGCCGAAGTGGCAAGTGACGCCCGGCGTCCCATCTATTCGGATGCGGCCCTGATCCCTGATTGGGGGCAGCCGCGGCCTCGTACCGCCAAGCAGCTGCAAGGCAAGAGACCAGACACTTCACCAAGGCCCAAGGAGCCCGTCTATGTTTCAAGCTTCCAAGAAATTGATTGCCGCCGCCGCCCTTTCCGCGGCAGCCCTTCTTCCTCTGGCATCGTCCGCCCAGGCGCAGCAGGGCGTGTCCGTCGGAGCCCTGCGTTGCGATGTGGCTGGCAGCGTCAGCTTCATCTTCGGCTCGACCCGGGACATCAGCTGCACTTACGAGAAGCCCAGCAACCAGGGGATCGAGCACTACACGGGTGTGATCCGGCAGTACGGCATCGACATCGGCTATCTGAAGAGCGGCGTCATCGTCTGGGGCGTCGTGGCCCCGACCAATGACGTGGGCAAGGGCGCGCTTGCCGGCGACTACGGTGGAATCAACGGCACGCTGGCGGCCGGCTATGGCGTTGGCGCCAATGCGCTGATCGGCGGCTACAAGGATTCGATCGCGCTGCAGCCCCTCAGCGTCGAAGGCGTCAAGGGAATCAATATCGCGGCGGCCGTCGTGGGCCTCACCTTGAAGGCGGCGCCGTAATCCTCCTTCAGGTTTGATCTAAGCGATAAGCGGCGGCCTCCGGCCGCCGCTTTCCATTTCTGCCGGTGCCGCTCGAGAGCTGCACGGGGGGCCTTCGGCCGCCGCTTTCCATTTCAGCCGGCGCCCTTCGTGAGTGTGACGGCAATGGGCGGGGCATTGCGCAGAGTCTGATAGACCACGCAGTAGCGCTCCGTCAGCCGCAGCAGCGTGGCCAGCTGATCCTCGCCGGCGTCGCTGTCGACCTCGAAGGCGAGGCGAATCTCGCGAAAGCCGACGGGTGCCTCCTTGGCGACGCCCAGGGTGCCGCGAAAATCGAGGTCCCCCTCGGCCAGCACCTTGCCGTCGCGCAGCTCGATCCCCAGCGCCGTGGCGACCGCCCTCAGCGTCACGCCGGCGCAGGCGACCAGCGCCTCCAGAAGCATATCGCCGGAACAGGCGGCGAGCCCATCGCCGCCGGTCGCCGGATGCAGCCCGGCTTCGACCACGGCCCGGCCAGTGTCGAGCTTGCAGGTGAGCCCTTCGCCCAGCCGGCCGGCGGCGCGCAGAGTGACCATCGCGCTCTCCGGGCGGTCGCGATACTGCTGCTTCAGCGGGGCTTGAAGATCCTTCAGGGCTTGGCTGTCCATTCTCATCTCCTCCATCAAGGCAGGGGCGGGTGGCGCGCGAAGAAGCGCCAGAACTCGCTATTGGCTTCGATCGCCCGGCTGGGCGGCGTCTGGATGCTGGGCAAGGTGACATCCGGCCGCGCATTCGGCCAGCTATGTGTTCCCCCCGCGATGGCGATGCTCTCCAGCGCGCCGCCCGGGGTGCAGCCGCCATAGTCGTAAACCATCGCGCGGGTGCCGTCGGGTGGTGCCGGGGCGGGCAGCAGGCGGGAATGACGCGTGCGGCAGCCTTCAAGACGGGCGAAGACCGCGAGGCTATCCTGCACGGAAACGACGCTGCCGGTCGTAGCGGAAGCGCCGTTGGCGCCTGTGGCGGAAGCGCCGCTGGTGTAAGGGATGAGACGATCCGCCACGCCGTTGATGAAGATCACCGGCAGGCGCCGCTGGGGCTGGCAGTCGAAGTCGCTGGGCAGGCTCGCGGCGATGACGGCGATGCCCGCAATCCGATCGGCATGGGAGCAGGCCATCTGAAGCGCCATGATTCCGCCGTTGGAGATGCCGGCGATATAGACGCGCCGGCGGTCGACGAGCCCCCTTGCGGCCAGATCATCGGCAAGCTCGATGAGGAAGCGATCCTCTGCACCGGCGCCGGCGTTCCAATCCTTGTCGATGCCCTGGGGATAGACAGCGACGATCCCTGCCTCCTCGGCGAGGTTGTCGAAACCCGTATAGCGCCGCATCTCCGCGGCAGAGCTCCCGCCGCCATGGAGCAGGAAGACGGCGGGCCGTGGTCCCTTCGCATTGTTGGAACGGAAGATCTCGTAGTGGCGTTGAACCCCGTCGCTCGTGATGACGCTGTCGGCATATCCCGACGGGGCTGCCAGGAGCAGGGCGGCAAGGCCGAGGGCGAGGGGACGCAGGCGAGGGTTTAGCATCGCCCCCTTCATAACCTCTCGGCGGCCTTCGGGTTAGCCGGAATTTGCCAAGGAAATGACGGCGGGACATCGTAGGCGATGCGACTGCGGAGAGGGACGCCGATGAGATATCTGTTGATGGGGCTGCTATGCCTCCTCATGCTCGAGGGCTGCAGCAGTTCGAGCGGTGGTGGATCCGGCCAGACCGTCAAATATGGGTCGAACAACCGCGGCGGGGGTGACCATAGCGGCGGTCATCGATAGCCGCCACGGTCTTGCGGATTGCAGCAAGCGGTAGAAGGAAAGGGGCCGGCTGGGCCGGCCCCTTCCATCATCATAGGCGCCGTCGGCTCATCTTATTTGTGACCGCTGGCCTGGCCGATCCTGCCGCCCAGGCTGCCATAGGCCCAGACATTCGCCGGAACATTCGACTCGTTCACGACGGTCATCATATGGCCCCAGCTCTGATTGCAGCGCCCGGGCTCCAGAGCCGAGTCCGTCGGCCTGTTGGTCAAGGAATTGCTGATGTAGAGACGCACCGCCACGGGGCCATCGTTGCACACCCGCAGCTCGCCGCCGGATGTATAGGCCCTCGTCGAATGAGGAGCCATTGCGCCCGGCCGGTAGGTCGCATTCGCCATGGCGTTCTTCTCGATCAGTCCTTGGGTCGAAAACCCGGCCGGCACGAGAGCGACGGCCAGGGCTAAAGCCATCCTGGCTTTTATCGTTCGTAACATACTACCTACTCCATTTGTGAGAATCGCAATGATCCGGCTCGAGGGCGGGATCTTTTGCGTGGCGGCACGCTAGAGCGCTTGGATTGCAGTTTCGTGGCACGGCATCGCAATTCGCGTTACGAATGCAACGCAACAATGACGAAGTTTTAACAAAATTAATGATGAAGCCGGATCTGTGCGTACCGAGCGGGAGCGCCAATGACGCCGTGGACCTTCCTTCCCGCCTCGGCCATGATGCCGGCAAAGGACAAAGCAGCGGGTGAGGGCGCGCGATGGTGGCGAAGGCGAAATCCAACATCTACATCGGCGTCGGCGGCTGGACCTTCGAGCCTTGGCGCGCGAATTTCTATCCCGAAGACCTGGCCCAGAAGAGAGAGCTCGAATATGCGAGCCGGCATCTGACCTCGATCGAGATCAACGGCACCTACTACGGGTCGCAGAAACCGGAGAGCTTCCAGCGCTGGCGCGAGGAGACGCCCGAGGGCTTCGTCTTCTCCGTCAAGGGCAGCCGATTCATCACCAATAGGCGCGTGCTCGCCGAGGCCGGATCCTCGATGGAGCGCTTCTTCGCCAGCGGCGTCATGGAGCTGAAGGAGAAGCTGGGGCCGATCAACTTTCAGTTTCTTCCCACGAAGCGCTTCGATCCCGCCGATTTTGAGGCCTTCCTGAAGCTGCTGCCGAAAAGTGTCGATGGCCGAGACATCCGCCATGTCGTCGAGGTCCGCCACGAGAGCTTCGCCGTGCCCGAATTCGTCGAGCTTCTGCGCCAGTACGGCGTCGCCGTCGTCATCACGGACAAGACGGATTTTCCCCAGATTCCCGACCTGACCGCGCCCTTCGCCTATGCCCGCTTGCAGCGCTCGGCCGAAGAGGTGAAGACCGGCTATACCCCCGCCGCCCTGGATGACTGGGCGGCCCGGGCGCGGAGCTGGTCGAAAGGCGGCACGGCCGAGGGCCTCGCGCCCATCGGAGCGCCCGAGCGCAAGGCGCCGAAATCCCGGGATGTCTTCATCTATATGATCAACGGCTTCAAGCCCAAGGCGCCCGCCGCGGCGATGGCGCTGATCGAACGGGTTTCCGCGGGCAAGGGCTGAGGGGTTCGGAACGTCAGAAGCGGATGTCGTCGATGAAATGCGCCGACAACCGACCTGTCGTCCCGCCGGAAGAGAATGACCCGTCGATGACTGTTTCGGTGTGGCTCCATAGACCGGTAGCCAAGTCGAGGAACTTATAACTGTGTATCCCGAGAGGCTGATCGTCAAAAACAGTGACGCCCGTCACCTCGCAGACAATGACGGGTCGGCCCCGATAGGTGCCTAGCCCTCTCACGATGGCGGTACCTTTGAGCGTGCCGTCCTTCTCATTGGATGTCGCGGGGAGGAACGTATCGATAGAAAAATTCTCACCCTGGTGAAATCCGTCCTTTGGAAGGGTCCCGCCTGCCGCGAACTCGCCCCGCACCTTCTTCTCGATCTCCCCTGATATTGTGCGGCTGCCGCTCGAGGGGGGTAGGGAGACTCTGACGTCCTTAACGAAGCCATAGGGTTCGACGAGCAAGGTAATCTTAGTGCCCTTCGGTAACAAATCGCCGGTCTCATCGGCTTGCGTTTTTGGACTGCTGGTTGCGTCCTCGACCGCGAAGGTGATGTCTACGAGATCCCCGCTCGATACTGCGAAGGTCGTGCCGGTCATTCGGCTCATGAAAGTGCGAGTCTCACCAGTGTGCGTGCCGCTAGCCCGCATGAGGCGTTCGAAGGATGCGGTGGGGTAGGGCACGTGCTTGACGATGATGGGACTCTGGATGGGGGTCACGTTGCCGCCATCGAGGGCGGTCGCATAAGACAAGGCCGGTATCGGCGCGGTCGCGACATTCGGTGCCGCATGACGGGCCGCGCAGCCTGTCAGCAAGGGCAGCAGCAGGAGCAGAAAACTGATCCGATACATGGGCGTCCGACGTTGCGTGATCGGACAGGCGAGGATCGGAACCGCCGGAGAATACTTCCCCGGCGATGGCGCATTGCCCCGTGGCCCGTCCTTCAAGCGCTCACGCTATCACCGGCTCCCTTGCGGCCGCAAGCAAGCGGCCTCCCGACCCGGGACTAACAACGCTTAACAAAGCTTTGCCATCGATAACGGGCGTATTCCCGCGGCGGGAGCTATCTCACCAGTGCCGCGGCTCGGACGCGGCCCGGGCCAAGCCGGCGCGGGTCCGTTGCCGAGCGTCACTGGGACGGCTCCGGGGTTCCGTCGGACATCGGGGTCGTCTCACCGGATCGGAGGATTCGACCCATGCGCCTCGAAAACATAGCGATCACCCAAGACTCCCAGGCCGTGCCCTGCTGGTCGTCATCGGCGCCCGAAGCCGATTATGGTCTGGGGTTCCACGGACTTCAGGAAGAGCGGCGCTGGCGCCATCCCGCCGTATTCGACGGGGGGTCTGACGCGAATATCCTGGCATCCCGCTGGGTCGATTCCCGGACCTCTTTCCGCCGCGAGGAAGCGGAGTCTTCGGCCGACCGGCATGTGGTGAGCATCGCGCTCAGGAGTACGCGCCTCAAGCTGACGAGAGGGGCGCGCACCGTCTACGACGGGCTGATGCCGGCGGGCATGCTGCAGGTCACGGGGCCGTCGCAGCGGCTGACGGCCGAGTTTCAAGCGCCCTGCGATTTCATCCATTTCTATGTACGGAACGATTATCTGCGCGAGCGCCGTGACGCAGCGCTTTCCAGCACCGCGCAGCCCATGCGCGACCTCGGCGATCTCATGGTCCACGACCCGCTGGCGGAGCAGCTCGGCCGCACGCTGATCGAGGGTCGCAATGCCGGCGACCGGCTCTATGCGGAGAGCGTCGGGCAGACCGTGGTGATGCGCCTGGCGGGGCTGCAGCCGTCGAGGGCGAAGGTCAGCGCCCTGTCCAAATGGCGGTTGAAGCGGGTTCAGGAATATGTGGATACGCATATCGACGAAGCCCTGCATCTCCCCGATCTGGCCGCGGCGGCCGGCCTGTCGCGCATGCATTTCGCGGCGCAGTTCCGGGCGGCCACCGGCTATCGGCCCCATGAATATCTTCTTTATCAGCGCATCGAGCGCGCCAAGGCGATGCTGTCGAGCCTGGAAATGCCGCTGGTCGAGGTGGCCCTCAGTGTGGGCTTCCGCGCCCAGGCGCATTTCTCGACCGTCTTCAAGCGGCTCACGGGAGAGACCCCGGGGCGCTGGCGGCGCAGCGTCGTCTGGGGGAGAGCTGACTAGGACGCGCCCCAGGGCTTAGCTTTCGTTCGCAAGCCGGGTAGCACATCGATTGCGCGTCTCGATCACGGCACCCATCTCCATGGTGACGATCTCCCCATCTAGTGGATCGGCTTGGCCGATCCATTCGCCGAGCCTCCCGGTCTCGGCTTCGCCACTCCGTCTGCTTCCGGCCTTTGAATGCCAGACCGTGTTCGGGCCGCCGGAAGACGGCCGCCGGGTTGACTTGAAAAGGCAGGGCGGGCCTGATGACATGTCCCGTCTGGCGCCCGTGCGGGCCCGGGCATCAAGGGAGATGTCATGCCCTTTCAGGATTTCCGCGACTTCCTCGACGCGCTCCGCAAGCAGGGTGAGCTCATCGATATCGACCGGCCCGTGGCGCCCCATCTCGAGGTCGCCAAGGCGCTGCGCAAGAGTGCCGCCATAGGCGGGCCGGCCTGCTTGTTTCGCAACAACGGCACGCGTTTTCCCCTGGTGGCTGGCGTCTACAATTCACGGGCCAAGGCCTTGATCGCCCTTGGGGCCACGGAGGAGACCGTCTTCGATCGCATCTTGGCAGGCCTCGCCCGGCGCATCGCCCCGGTGATGGTGAAGGACGCCCCGGTTCAGGAGAACGTCA
>DATHQQ010000109.1:0-3169 GCA_035482595.1 Verrucomicrobiia bacterium | reverse complement strand
CCAGCCGGCCGGAGACCTCGGCCACCTCGCCGCTGGCCTTGCCGCTCGCCGCCGTCAGGATCTGGCTGGCGCCGCTGAGGGCATTGATCATGGTCGCCGCCTCGCCGGCGATCCGTTCGGCGACGGCTTCGGCCTCGCTGGACTGGCCCTTCAGGGAATCGCGTAGCCATTCGGAGGTGCGGCCCGCATCCGACGCGGCGCGGGAGAGCTGGGCAAGCTGGGTCTGCATCTGCCCCTGCAGTTTCTGGCCCTGCTCGACCAGCCCTTCGAACAGCCGATTCGCTGCCGCCGCCTTCTCGGCGAGCTCGGCCTCGACTCGCTGCATCATCTCCGCGGCGGCGGCGGTCATGCTCTCCATCTGCTGGCGCAGCAGGCGCGTCGCCTGGTTGCTCTGGTCCTCGAGCTGGCCGCGCTGCTGGCTGAGGCCTTGCTTGGCCAACTCGACCTCCTGCGTCACCTTGGCAGCGGCCGCGACGATCCCCTGGCCCTGGTTCTCCAGCACAGCGGTCGCCTTGGCGAGCTGGCCGTCCGCCGCGGTGGTTGCCGCCTCCACCAGCTCGACCCGCTTGCGCAGCGCTTCGGCGAGGCCCGCTGTCTTGGCATCGCTCTCGCCCAAGGGATCGCGCAGGCGGTGCAGCTCCGCCTCCAGCGCCGCCATATGGGCCGCGAGCTGGCGATCGCGCTTCAGGAAGGTGAGGAAGACCCAGAGGAAAGCCAGCACCCCAGCATAGCCCGCGAGAAGCCCGCCCTGCTCGCCGGGGGTGAGGTGGGCGAGGACGCCCCAGCCGATCCGCAGGCCGATATAGCCAGCGACGACGATCGTCCAGATCAGGGTCAGAGCCAGGCCGAGCTTGAGGAAGAAATGCCTGCGGTCGATGAGCGCCATGGCGGGGTGGGTCAAGCGGCGAGGCGCCGGCCGCGGATCAGGCCCAGGATCTCGGCCGCCGCCTGCGGGATATTGGTGCCCGGGCCATAGATCGCGGCCACGCCGGCCTTCTTCAGGAACTCATGGTCGCGGGGTGGAATCACCCCGCCGCAGACCACCAGCACGTCGCGAGCGCCGGCGGCGTGGAGGGCGTCGACCAGCTGGGGCACCAGAGTCTTGTGCCCGGCCGCCTGGGTCGAGACGCCGACCACGTGGACGTCGTTCTCGATCGCCTGGCGCGCCGCCTCCTCGGGGGTCTGGAACAGCGGTCCGATATCGACGTCGAAGCCGATATCGGCGAAGGCCGTGGCGATCACCTTCGCGCCGCGGTCATGGCCGTCCTGCCCCAGCTTCACCACCAGCAGGCGCGGCCGCCGGCCGCGCTCCTCGGCGAAGCGGGCGACATCCTGCTGGATGCGCCCGAATTCGGGATCGCCGGCCGAAGCACCGCCATAGACGCCGGCGATGGCCCGGGTCGTCGCCTGGTAGCGGGTGAAGACGCTCTCCAGCGCCGAGGAGACTTCCCCCACCGTCGCCCGCGCCCGCATGGCATCGATCGAGCGGGCGAGGAGATTGGTCGCGTCGGCGCCGGTCTCGTCGCGCGCGGCAAGCTGGAGCGCTTCCAGCGCCGCCTCGACCTTGGCGGGATCGCGCGAGGAGCGGACTTGGGCCAGCCGCGCGATCTGGGTCGCCCGCACCTTGCTGTTGTCGATATCGAGGATGTCGACTTCGTCCTCCTCCGCCGTGCGGTATTTGTTGACCCCGACGATGGCATCCTCGCCCTGATCGATGCGGGCCTGGCGCCGAGCCGCGGCCGCCTCGATCTTGAGCTTGGGCATGCCGGCCTCCACGGCCCGGGTCATGCCGCCCAGGGCCTCCACCTCGGCGATCAGCTTTCGGGATTCGCCAACCAGGGAGGCGGTCAGGGATTCGAGATAATAGCTACCGGCCAGGGGATCGACGGTATGGGTGATGCCGGTCTCCTCCTGCAGAATCAGCTGGGTATTGCGGGCGATGGCCGCGGAAAAGGGCGTGGGCAGGGCCAGCGCCTCGTCGAAGGCGTTGGTATGCAGCGACTGGGTCCCGCCCAGCACGGCGGCCAGCGCCTCGATGGTGGTGCGGATGATGTTGTTGTAGGGGGAATGCTCCGTCAGGCTGACGCCCGAGGTCTGGCAATGGGTGCGCAGGGCGAGCGAGGCCGGATCCTTCGGGCCGAAGGGCTGGATCAGCTCGGCCCAGAGCAGGCGCGCGGCGCGCAGCTTGGCGATCTCCATGAAGAAGTTCATGCCGATGCCGAAGAAGAAAGAAAGCCGCGGCGCGAAGGCATCGATGGCAAGGCCTCGCGACAGGGCCGCGCGGACATATTCCAGCCCATCGGCCAGAGTGAAGGCGAGCTCCTGCACCGCGGTCGCGCCGGCCTCCAGCATGTGATAGCCGGAGATGGAGACCGAATTGAACTTCGGCATCGCCGCCGCCGAGTAGGCGATGATATCGGCGACGATCCGCATGGAGGGACCGGGCGGGTAGATATAGGTGTTGCGGACCATGAACTCCTTCAGGATGTCGTTCTGGATGGTCCCGGAGATCTTCTTGGCCGGCACCCCCTGCTCCTCGGCGGCGACGATGAAGGCGGCCAGCACCGGCAGCACGGCGCCGTTCATGGTCATGGAGACGCTCATCTTGTCCAGCGGGATGCCCGCGAACAGGATCTTCATATCCTCGACGCTGTCGATGGCGACGCCCGCCTTCCCGACATCGCCGACCACGCGGGGATGATCGGAATCATAGCCGCGGTGGGTGGCGAGATCGAAGGCGACGGAGAGCCCCATCTGCCCCGCCGCCAGATTGTCGCGGAAGAAGGCGTTGGATTCCTCGGCGGTGGAGAAGCCGGCATATTGGCGGATGGTCCAGGGGCGATAGCTGTACATGGTCGCCCGCGGCCCGCGGAGATAGGGCGGGAAGCCGGGCAGGCTGTCGAGATGGCCGAGCTTCTCCAGATCGGCGGCCGTGTAGAGCGGCTTGACGGTGATGCCCTCGGGGGTCTGCCAGTCGAGGCCCGACACCGGCTTCCCCGCGAGTTCGCGCTCCGCGCGAGCCGCCCAATCGGCGAGGGTTTTCCTGTCGGCGTCGCTCACCATCCCATTGCGTCTCCGGCCGAATCTCTTCTGGGGGACCCGGGGCGAGTATAGCCGCGGCCTTCCCGCGGCGTCTATGCAAGGCGGCCACCCATCCCGAAGACCCGGC
>DATHQQ010000108.1:0-2292 GCA_035482595.1 Verrucomicrobiia bacterium | reverse complement strand
ATCACCTGGCTGGTGGGGGATGGCGACTGCCCGGCCTATGTCACCGCCAAGGCCTCCATCACCGGCTTGACCCGGGCGCTGGCGCGCGAATTCGGGCCGGAGAACATCCGGGTGAATTGCATGCTGCCGGGCTGGGTGATGACCGAGCGGCAGATGCGTCTCTGGCTGACGCCGGAGGGCGAGCGCCAGATCGACGAGCGCCAATGCCTCAAGGGAAGACTCTATCCGCCCGATATCGCCCGCATGGCGCTGTTCCTGGCGGCCGATGATAGCCGGATGTGCAGCTCGCAGAATTTCATCGTCGACGGCGGCTGGGTCTGACGCCGCCGTCCGCAAGGAGAGGGGATATCATGCGTCTGGTACAATATCGCGATGCCGATGGCGCCCGGAAGGTCGGGCTGGTGACCGAGGACGGCAATCATCTGCGCCCGATCCGGGGCGCATCCACCGTCTATGAGCTGGCCGGGGCGGCGGCGGGGCGGGGCGGGGGCCTCGCCAAGCTGGCGGAGAAGCAGGCGGGGCCGGAGCGCATCGACTATCTGGCCGTGCTGAAGGAGGGCCGGGTGCTGGCCCCCCTCGATCATCCCGAGCCCGCCCGGTTCTGGGTCACCGGCACCGGCCTCACTCACATCGGCAGTGCGGCCGCCCGCAACAAGATGCACGAGGTCACCCATGGCGATGCGGCGCCGTTGTCGGATTCCATGAAGATCTTCCGCATGGGAATCGCCGGCGGCAAGCCCGATGCCGGCAAGATCGGCGTGCAGCCCGAATGGTTCTACAAGGGCGACGGCAGCTGCGTGGTGCCGCCCGGCGCCCCCTTGACGCGGCCGGGCTATGCCAAGGCCGGTGGCGAGGAGCCGGAGATCGTCGGGCTCTATATGATCGATGCGGAAGGGTGCCCCTGGCGCATCGGCTATTCCCTGGGCAATGAATTCTCCGACCATGTGACGGAGTCGGAGAACTACCTCTATCTCGCCCATTCCAAGCTGCGCAGCTGCGCGCTGGGGCCGGAGCTTCTCATTGGCGAGCTGCCGGCGGATATCCGCGGCAAGACGCGGGTCCGGCGCGGCGGCAAGGTGCTGTGGGAGGCGGATTTCCTTTCCGGCGAGACGAACATGTCCCATTCCATCGCCAATCTCGAGCATCACCACTTCCGCTACGCCATGTTCCGGCGCCCCGGCGATCTCCACGCGCATTTCTTCGGCGCGGCGGAGCTCAGCTACATGGCGGGAATCCGGACGGAGCCGGGGGACGAATTCGAGATCGACGTGCCGGTCATGGGCAAGGCGCTTCGCAATCGCATGGACGCCGAGCCTGATGCAGGGCTGACCGCGGTGAAGGCCCTCTGAGCCGGTAAGGCCCCCTGAGTCGTCAAGGCTTGGGGGGAAATCCTAGGACAATGACAAGGGAGGTCATGACGATGCTTACGAAACTGACGAGACGAGCGCTGCCGGCCGTCGCCTTCGCGCTGGCGGCCTTCGCCACCCTCGGGGCTCATCCCGCCGCGGCGAAGGATCTGCGGATCCTCGCCTGGCAGGGTTATGCCGACGACGATTGGGTCAAGGAGTTCGAGGCCCAGACCGGTGCCAAGGTGAACGTGGTCTTCATCGGCACCGACGACGAGATCTGGGCCAAGATCAAGGGCAGCGAGGGCAAGGATTTCGACCTCTTCGCCGTCAACACCGCCCAGCTCCAGCGCTATATCGATGCCGGGCTGGTGACGCCTTACGACCTCGACAAGGTGCCGAACCAGAAGGAGACGCTGCCGCGCTTCCGCGACCTCACCAAGGTCTCCGGCGTGATGCGCGACGGCAAAGTCTATTCCATCCCCTTCGCCTTCGATTCCATCGGTCTCATCTACGACACCGACAAGGTGAAGCCGGCGCCGGATTCGATGGCGATCCTGTGGGATCCGAAATACAAGGGCAAGGTGCTGGCCTATGACAATGGCGAGCACAATTTCTCCTTCACCGCCCTCACCCTCGGCATCCAGGATCCCTTCCATCTGAGCCCCGAACAGATGCAGCAGGTCAAGGCGAGGCTGATCGACCTCAAGCGCAACGTGCTCAGCTTCTACACCACCGCCGACGAGGCGCTGCAGATCTACAAGAACAACGATGTGGCGCTGATCTGGGCCAATTACGGGCAGCAGCAGATGAAGGCCATGAAGGACGCCGGCGCCCATGTCGCTTATATAAACGCCAAGGAAGGGGCGCTCGCCTGGCTCGATACCTGGGCGATGACCAGCGGCGTGCGCGACAAGGATCTGGCCGAGGCCTGGGTCAATTTCGT
>DATHQQ010000107.1:0-9404 GCA_035482595.1 Verrucomicrobiia bacterium | reverse complement strand
ATAGGCATTGGCGGCGCGGGCATAGCCGGCGAGGAAGGTGTCGGTGCCGAAGAAGATGGTGGCGTTGGAGTCATAGGCTAGCTGGGGCACGAGGCGGTAATTTAGCGGCGAGGGGTAGAGGAAGGTCTTCACCCCGGCCAGCAGCGGCAGCAGCAACCCGCCCGTGAGGCCGAAGGAATGGAAGATCGGCAGCGCATTGAACACCACATCTCGCGGGTTGAAATCCAGGAGCGCGCCCATCTGATAGCGATTGGCCAGGATATTGGCGTGGCTCAGCACCACCCCCTTGGGCGTGCCCTCCGAGCCTGAGGTGAACAGCACAACCGCGGGATCGTCGGGCTGGATGCCGCGGGGCAGGAAGGCCCTCGGCCAAAGACTGCGGCCCCAGGCCGCGAGCTTGCTCGCCCGGCCGATCCCCCGGGCGATGTCCTCGAGATCGAGGAGGCGCAGCTCCTTGCCCAGCTCCGCCGCCGCGGCCTCCAGCTTGGCTGCCGTCAGGAAGGCCCGCGCGGTCACGATGGTCTTGATCTCTGCGGCGCGGCAGGCCGATCTCATGCCGGCGAGGCCGGTCGAGTAGTTGAGCAGCGCCGGCACCCGTCCCTGAGATGCGAGAGCGAAGAAGGCGATCGCCGCACCGGCCGAATTGGGCAGCAGCAGGCCTACGCGCTCTCCCGGCGCCGAGAAGGCGGCGAACTCGCGGCCGAGGGCGAAGCTGCCGGCCAGCAGGCGGCTGTAGCTGAGGGGCGAGCGGCGGATGTCTTCGACGATGGGCTTGCCGCCGCCGTGGATGTGCCGGGCTTCGAGCAAGGCCTCGAACAAGGTCCGGCGGTAGTTCGTGGTCGCGAAGACCATGGTGGTCATCAGGTCATAGAGCTCGAGCCCGATGGCCTGACGGCGTGCGCGGCCGCGCAAGGCCGGATCCACCTCGAGCCTGCGCGGCGGCAGCAGGGTCAAGGTGATCTTGGGAAACCAGCGCCGGCGGAACTTGCCCTGCAGCCGGGAGAAGGGCGTGTATTGCGCGCCGTCGATGCGCAGGGGCAGGATCACGGCATCGGCCTTGTCGGCGATCATGCCCGGGCCCTCGTAGATCTTCATCAGCGCGCCGGTCACGGTGATGCGGCCTTCAGGGAAGATCACGCAATGCCGGCCGGCCTCCACGGCCTTGATCAGCGATCGGGCGGCGAGCGGCCGTGCCGGGTCGACCGAAAAGGTCTCGACCAGCGGGAGGAAGGGCTTCACCCACCAGCGCTGGGCGATGAAGGAATCGACGGCGAAGGTCGGTCGTCCCGGCAGGAAGAAGGCGATCAGCATCGCATCCAGGAAGGAGACGTGGTTGGCTACGATCACCACCCGCTCCCCGGCGGCGGCGTAGTTCTCGGCCCCCCGCAGCTCGACGCGATAGAGAAGGCGCAAGAATCCGGCGCAGAGCTCCTTGATCGCCGTCTCCGGCAGCAGGCGGAAGCTGTAAAGCGCTGCCAACAGATTGAGGATGCCGAAGACGAGGAAGATCTCCTGGATGCTGAAACCGAGCTTGATCAGGACGGCCGCGATGACCGCGCCCGCCACCATGAAGAGCGCGTTCAGGATGTTGTTGGCGGCGATGATGCGGGCACGGTAGCTGGGCTCGCTGCGCGCCTGGATCAGGGTGTTGAGCGGCACGACGAAGAAGCCGCTGGCCATGGATAGCAGCAGCAGGTCGATGAGCACATGCCAGGCCCGGGGATGAGCGAGGAAGGTCGACAGGTCGAGGGGGGTGCCGTCGCCGGCAGAGAGATGGCGGGTCGTGAAATAGAGATCGAGGATGAAGACCGTCATGGCGAGGGCCGCCGCGGGCACGTAGCGCACGCTGATCACGCCCTTGAGCAGCCGGTTGCACAGCATCGAGCCAATGCCGATGCCGATGGAGAAGGCCGTCAGGAACAGCGTCACCACATGATCGTTGCCGCCCAGCACATTCTTGGCGAAGGCGGGAAACTGGGCGAGGAAGGTGGCGCCCAGAAGCCAGAACCAGGAGATGCCGAGGATCGACAGGAAGATGCCCCGCCGTCCCACGACATGGCGGACCATCTGCCAGCTGTCGCGCGCGATGTTGAAGCCGATCCTGAGATCCGGCGCGGCCGAGGGCGCATGGGGGATGAAGAAGCTGGCGATCAGCCCGCCGAGGGCGATCGCGAGCGCCAGCAGGCTGACGGCGAGGATGCCATGATCGGCCATGATCAGGATGCCGCCGGCGATGGTGCCGAGAAGGATGGCGAGGAAGGTGGCGGCCTCGATCAGGGCATTGCCCGGGAGAAGCTCGTCGGGCTTCAGATGGACCGGTAGGATTCCGTATTTCAACGGTCCGAAGAAGGTCGAATGCACCCCCATCAGGAACAGCACGATCATCAGGAAGGTGATGCTGCCGGTCGTAAAGGCGTAGGCGGCGAGCGCCATGATGGCGACCTCCGCGGCCTTGATGACATGGATGATCCGCTGCTTCTCGAATTTGTCGGCGAGCAGCCCGGCCGTGGCGGAGAAGAGGAAGAAGGGCAGGATGAAGATGCCGGTCGCCACCGTCACCATGAGCTGGCCGTTGACACCGGACGCCTGGGCCAGGCTGAAGGTGACCAGGATGATGAAGGCGTTCTTGAACAGATTGTCGTTGAAGGCGCCCAGGAACTGGGTGACGAACAGCGGCAGGAAGCGCCGGCTCTTGAGGATGCCGAGGTTCTGGCTCATGGCCGCAACATTACTGCCTCGGCAGTCGCCGCCTTACTTCTATTTCCCTCGCCCCCTGAAAGGGGGAGAGGGGGAAATAGGAAAAAAGGCGAGGGCGACGAGGGCGGAATGCTAATCAACCCTCACCCAGCGCCGCTCGCGGGCCGAGCGGAGGGCGGCGTCGATCACTTTCTGGATCTCCCAGGCCTCGCGGAAATCCGGACCCTTGGCCGGGCCGCCGGCGATGGCTTCGAGGAAATCGGCGACCTCCATGGTCTTCAGATCGTTGAATCCGAGCTGGTGGCCGGGGGCGACGCAGAACAGGCCATAGGGGTGGTGCTGTGGCCCCGCCTCGATGCGCCGATAACCGGCATGGCGCGGGTCGTCGCCCACCCGGTAGAAGAGCAGCTCGTTGAAGCGCTCCTGGCTGAAGACGAGGGAGCCCTTGCGGCCCGAGAGTTCGAATCCGAGCTGCATCTTGCGTCCCGTGGCTACCCAATTCGCCTCGATGGTTCCCCCGCAGCCCCGGGCAAAGCGCACCGTCAACCGTGCGATATCGTCCACCTCCACCGGCCGGCGCTCCGAGGCGCCGGGCGCCACGGGTCGATCCTTCACCACCGTCTCGAGATCGGCGGTGAGCTGGGCGATGGGCCCCAGCAGAAAACGGGCCATGCCGACGATATGGCTGCCGAGATCGGCAACGGCGCCGCTGCCGCCGCGGGGATCGACCCGCCAATACCAGGGGATCTCGGGATCCAGCATGTAGTCCTCGGCATGGATGCCGCGGAAGCCGATGATCTCGCCGAGCTCGCCCGCCGCCACCATGTCCCGCGCCAAGGTGAGTAGCGGGTTCTTCAGATAGTTGTAGCCGACCTGGGTCCGGATGCCCTTGGCCTCCGCCGCTTCCATCATGGCGCGGGCATCCTCGGCATGAGGCGCGATGGGTTTCTCGCAATGGACATGCTTGCCGGCTGCAATCGCCGCCAGCGCCATCTCGCGATGGACGAGATTGGGAGTGGTGATGGAGACGATCTCGATGGCGGGGTCTTGGACCAGCTCGCGCCAATCCGTGGTCATCCGCTTGAAGCCAAGCTGGCGATGCGCCTTCTGGCCCGCCTCGGGATTGTTGTCGGCGACGATCTCCAGGACCGGCCTCAGCTCGACCGGAAAGATGCCCGAGACCGCGCGATAGGCCAGCGCATGGGCCCTGCCCATGAAGCCGGTGCCGATGATGCCGATGCCGATGTCGCGCATGATCAGACCCGAACGCGCCGGCCGGTGGTGGCCGATTCCAGCGCGGCATCGGCCAGCCGCAGCGCCTGGCGGCCGTCGGCGACGGCGACCGGCATGGGCCGGCCGGCCTCGACCGCTTCGACGAAGGCGTCCAGCTCCAGCCGATAGGCATCGGCATAGCGCTCCAGGAAGAAGTTCAGCAGCGGCTCGCGGGCCTCGGTCTCGGCCGTCCCGTAGCGCCGCAAGCTGGTCGACCGCAGATTGTCGTTCAGCAGCATGCCCTCGGCGCCGAAGACCTCCATGCGCTGGTCGTAGCCATAGACGCAGTGGCGGGAGTTGTTGATATGGCATTGCCGGCCGGAGGCGGTCTGCAGGATCACCATCAGCGTATCGTAATCGCCGGCCTTGCCGATGGCGGGATCGATCAGGCAGCTGGCGACGGCGGCGACCTCGGCCGGCTCCTCGCCCAGCAGCCAGCGCGCCATGTCGAAATCATGGATCATCATGTCGCGGAAGATGCCGCCGGAGCTGGCGATATAGGACAGCGGGGGTGGGGCGGGATCGCGGCTGGTGATGACGACCTGGCGCACCGCGCCGATCTCGCCGGCATCGATGGCGCGCTTGAGGGCCGCGGCGCTGGGGTCGAAGCGGCGGTTGAAGGCGACCATGACCTTGGCGCCGAGCCTGGCGATCTCCGCCGCCGCCGCATCGGCCCGGCGGATGTCGAGATCGACGGGCTTCTCGCAGAGCACGGCCTTGCCGCCCCGCGCCGCCGCCAGCATGAGATCGACATGGGTGTCGGTGGGGGTGCCGATGACGACGGCATCGACATCGGAACGGGCGAGGACCGCCGCCGCATCGCTCGAGGCTTCCGCGCCCAGGCTCTCGGCCAGGCCGCGGGCGGAATCGGCGATCGGATCGGCCACGGCGACCAGCCGGCAGCGCGGGTTGGCCGCGATGTTGCGGGCATGGATCTTGCCGATACGGCCGACGCCGAGCGTGGCGATGCGGATCATGGGCGCGCTCCTAGGACGTCACGGTTGACCACGAGGGACGGGTCGAGCTTGCCGTCGAGCCCGTCCAGGCAGTTCTGCGCCGCGACCATGCTCATGCGCATGGCGCTCTCCTGGGTGAGCGAGGCCGAATGCGGCGATAGCACGACATTGTCGAGGCCGAGCAGGGGATGATCGGCCGGCGGCGGCTCCTCGGCGAAGACGTCGAGCCCCGCCGCCGCCAGACACTTGCCCTGCAGGGCCGCGACCAGCGCCGCTTCGTCGATCAACCCGCCCCGGGCGGTCGAAATCAGCACGGCCGAGGGCTTCATGGCCGCGAGCCGCGCGGCGTCGATGATATGGCGGGACTCCGGCGTCAGCGGCAGATGCAGCGAGACGGCATCGGCCTCGGCCAGCGCCGCGTCGAGATCGGCCGCCGGCTCGGCGGGCGCCGTGATGGCGCTGGGGGCAAGGAAGGGATCATGGACCAGAATCCGCATGCCGAAGGCCGCGGCGCGGCGGGCCACCTCCCGGCCGATACGCCCAAAGCCCAGGATCAGCAAGGTCTTGCCGTCGATCTCCCGGGCGTCGAGGCTGTTGCGAAAATTCCAGGGACCCGTGCGGACCGCGCGGTCATAGGCGGCCCCGCATTTCATCGTGGCGAGCAGCAGATAGAGCGCGTGCTCGGCGACGGAGACCGCGTTGACCGAGCCGACCACCGTCAGGGGAATCCGGCGCGCATTCAGCGCCGCGAGGTCGACATTGTCATAGCCGACGCCATGGCGGGAGACGATCTTGAGATGCGTCGCGGCGGCGATGGCTTCACCCGGCAGCGGGCTCGTACGGATGACGATGCCGTCGGCCGCGCGCGCACCTTCCAGCAAGGTCGCCGGCGTCGGCGCCTCCAGCGTCTCGACGGTGAGGCCGGGGCGTTGCCGCAGCAGCGCCAACCCCGAGGGATGGACCTTGTCGATGACGAAGACCCGCGGCATCTCAGGGCCGTCCCGACGGACACAGGAAGCCGGGATGGAAGCCGAGGCTTTCGGGCATGCTGTTCCCCCCTTATGCTGATCGAGCTTGGCGCGATTATACTGTCGAGGCCTTATCGGCTGTCGATGGTCTCGTGACATAGGCCGGCACGGGGGCCGGCGCGGAAAACACGCAGAGCGCGGAGGAGGGAGCCCATGAAGACCCTACGTCTGACCATGGCCCAGGCGCTGGTCCGTTACCTCTGCAATCAGAGGATCCTCAACGACGGGCAGGACCAGCCGCTCTTCGCCGGCGTCTTCGGCATCTTCGGCCATGGCAATGTCACTTGCCTGTCGGAAGCGCTGGAAGCCGTGCAGGACGTCCTGCCGACCTGGCGCGGGCAGAACGAGCAATCCATGGCGCTGGCCGCCATCGGCTTCGCCAAGGCGCGCCGCCGGCGCCAGATCATGGTGGCCACCTCCTCCATCGGGCCGGGAGCGGCAAACATGGTGACCGCGGCGGCGGCCGCCCATGCCAACCGGCTGCCGGTGCTGATGCTGGCCGGGGATGTCTTCGCCAGCCGGATTCCCGATCCGGTCCTGCAGCAGGTGGAGCATTTCGGCGATCCGACCCTGACCGTGACCGATGCCTTCAAGGCGGTGACCCGATATTGGGACCGCATCGCCCGGCCGGAACAGATTCTGGGCTCCCTGCCCCAGGCCGTCGCCACCATGCTGGACCCGGCGGATTGCGGGCCTGCCTTCCTCGCCCTCTGCCAGGACACGCAAGGCGAGGCCTATGATTATCCCGAGCGCTTCTTCGAGCCGCAGCACCACGAGATCCGGCGGCAGCGTCCCGACCGGCGCGAGATTGCCGCGGCGCTCGCGCTGCTGCGCCAGGCGAAACGGCCGCTGATCCTGGCCGGCGGCGGGGTGCATTACGCCGGGGCGGGCGAGCGCCTCGCCGCCTTCGCCGCCAAGCACCGCATCCCCGTGGCCGAAACCATCGCCGGGCGCGGGGTGCTGAGCCACGCGCATCCGATGAACGTCGGGCCGCTGGGCGTCATCGGCTCCTCCTCGGCCAATGCGCTGGCCGCCGAGGCCGATGTGGTGCTCGCCATCGGCACCCGGCTGCAGGATTTCACCACCGGCTCCTGGACCGTATTCCAGGCGCCCGATGTCAAGCTCATCGCCGTCAATGCCGCGCGCTTCGATGCGGTGAAACATCTGGCGCTGGCCGTCGTCGGCGATGCCGATGAGGCGCTGGCCGATCTCGAGGCGGGGATTGAGGGCTATGCGGCGCCCGAGGGTTGGCGCCGCCGCGCAGCCTCGCTCTATGCCGAGTGGAATGCGGTGATCGAGACGCATACCAGGGCGAGCAATACCGATCTGCCGAGCTATGCCCAGGTCGTGGGTGCCGTCAATCGCCAGGCGGGGGAGAATGACCGGGTGGTGACGGCCGCGGGCGGCCTGCCCGGGGAGCTGACCAAGAACTGGAAGGTGAAATCGCCGGGGACCTTCGATTGCGAGTTTGGCTTCTCCTGCATGGGCTATGAGATCGCCGGCGGCTGGGGGGCCAAGATGGCCACGCCGGATGCCGAGGTCATCGTCATGGTGGGCGACGGCTCCTACCTCATGATGAATTCCGACATCTATTCCTCGGTGCTGACCGGCCATAAGCTGATCGTCGTCCTCTGCGACAACGCCGGTTTCGCCGTGATCAACCGGCTGCAGAATTTCAAGGGCGTGCCCTCCTTCAACAATCTGCTGCGCGATTGTCGGATCAAGAGCCTGGTCAGGGTCGATTTCGCGAGGCATGCCGAGGCCATGGGCGCCATCGCCGAGCATGTCGGCTCCATCGCCGATCTGGAGGGTGCGCTGCAGCGGGCGAAGAGTGCCGAGCGGACCACCGTCATCGTCGTCGATACCGACCCGGCGAGCTGGACGCCAGGCGATGCCTGGTGGGATGTTGGCGTGCCCGAGGAATCGAACCGGGAGAGCGTGCGCCAGGCCACCGCCGATCACGCGACGGGCAAGCGCAAGCAGCGCATCGGCGTCTGAAACAGATCATGGAGATCCGCCTCGGCATCGCCCCCATCGCCTGGACCAACAACGACCTGCCGCAGCTGGGCGGCGGGACCAGTTTGGAGACTTGCCTGACGGAGAGCCGGCAGGCCGGCTTCTCGGGCACGGAGACGGGCGTCAAATTCCCGATGGATCCGAAGATCCTGGGGCCGATCCTCGCCCGCCATGAGCTGGCGCTCGTTTCCGGCTGGTTCTCGGGCGAGCTTCTCCTGCGCTCCCTGGAAGAGGAGAAGGCGCGGCTTGCCGATCAGATGGCCACCTTCCGCAGCCTCGGCGCCCCGGTGCTGGTCTATGCCGAGACGTCGGGCAGCGTACAGTCGACGTTCGATAGCGGCGTCTCGCGCCGGCCGCGCCTGCCGGAGTCCGATTTCCCCGCCTATGGACGCAAGCTGACGGCCTTGGCGGAATGGATGGCAGGCGAAGGCGTGGCCATGGCCTACCACCACCATATGGGCACGGTCATCGAGACTCAGCGCGAGATCGACCTGCTGATGGCCCATAGCGGAGCTGCCGTGGGCCTGCTGCTGGACACGGGTCATCTCGTCTATGCCGGGGCGGATATCCTCGAGACGACGCGGCGCCATGGCCAGCGCATCAATCATGTCCATTGCAAGGATATCCGGCCCGACGTGCTGCGCCGCGCCCGCCAGGTCGACCAGTCTTTCCTCGCCGCCATATTGGACGGCGTCTTTACCGTCCCCGGCGACGGCATGATCGACTACTACGCCTTTGCCCGGCGCATGGCCGAGACCGGCTATCAAGGCTGGGTCGTGGTCGAGGCCGAGCAGGACCCCGCCAAGGCCCCGCCCGGCGCCTATTCCGCCATGGGCCGCCGGCATCTGGCGGAAGCCTTCGGCGCCGCCGGTTTCACGATTCGGGAGTGAGTGCGATGATTCCCCAGAGCCTGGAAAAGCTCTCCCTCGCCGGCAAGGTCGCCGTCGTCACCGGTGGAACCCAGGGCCTGGGCGAGGCCATCGCTCATATGCTGGCGGAGCGGGGTGCGGAGGGCCTGGTGATCTGCGGGCGCAACGAGGCCAATGGCGAGCGGGTGAAGGCGGCGCTGGAAGCCAGGGGCGCCAAGGCCCTTTATCTGGCGGCCGATCTCGCCCGGGTCGAGGCTTGTCGCGCGATCATCGCCGCCGCCGAGAAGTCCTTCGGGCGAGTCGATGTCCTGGTCAATGCCGCCGGGAATACCGACCGCGGCACAATCTGGGATACCAGCCCCGAGCTCTTCGACCTCGTCATGGCGGTCAATCTTCGCGCACCCTTCTTCCTGATGCAGGAGGCTGCGACCTCGATGCGCCGCCAAGGCATCAGGGGATCCATGGTCAACATCATCTCCATGTCCGGACATGGCGGGCAGCCCTTCATCACCGCCTATTGCGCCTCCAAGGGCGCCCTCATCACCCTGACCAAGAATGTCGCCTTC
>DATHQQ010000106.1:0-3042 GCA_035482595.1 Verrucomicrobiia bacterium | reverse complement strand
CCCCCAGCCGATCTGCCCGTCATCGGCGGTGATCTTCGCCAGGCACAGGTGGCGCAGCGCATTGAAGTCGTTGGGCTCGGGATAGCTGACGGGGATGGCTTCGATCGTGGCGATTTTCATGGCGGGCCTCAGCCGATCGCGCCCTTGAAGTGGGGCATGCCGGCGACGCCGACATCGACCTTCAGCAGCCGCCCGCCCATGGAGGCGGGGCCGCTGGTGTCGAAGATGCCGAAATCCGCGACATAGAGCGAGGTGCCGCCGAAGGCGCAGTTGAGGGGCACCGCCTTGAGATCGAGGAAATCCTTCGCCTCGCCGTCCTTGGATACGATATCGATGCCGCCGGAGGTGACGGTCGTCACCCAGAAATTGCCCTTGGCGTCGATCTTGAAGCCGTCGGGAATGTGGTTCTCCGGGAAATGATAGATCACGTTCTTCGAGCCGTTGGGCCGGCGGCGGATCATGCGCAGCGTGTAGGATTCGACCCAGACGATGGAGCCGTCGGGCTCGGCCACGATGCCGTTGGGATAGGTGTGGTCGAGCTCTTCCAGGATGCGGGCCGTGCCGTTCTTCTCGATGACGACGATGCGGCCCTTATGGGGCTTGGTCGCGGGATCCCAATCGCCGGAATCCGTGAAATAGAGCCGCCCATCGGGCCCGAAGGTCAGATCGTTGGGCCCATCGAACTTCACCCCATCCGCCTCGGTGGCGACGATCTCGACCTTGCCATTGGGCGTGGCGCGCTGGATCGAGGCCGGGCGCTTGTCGTCGGGCTCCCATTTGCCGACATTGGGGCAATTGGTGATGTAGACATTCCCGTCGGTGCCCAGCATGCAGGCATTGGGACAGCCGCCGGTGAAGGCATAGGTGCTCGTTCCCGCCTTGGCGTCCCAGACGGCGACCTCGCTGCGATAGGTATTGGCGAGGACGACCCGTCCGTCGGGCATCATATAGGGCCCTTCGGGATGCCCGAGGCCTTCCGACAGAATGCTGACCCGCTTGCTCATCGCCTTCCTCCCATTGCTCCTACCACTGCACCATGCCGCCGGTGAAATTGATCGCCTGGCCCGTCATATAGGCCGACTCGTCGGAGAGCAGGAACCAGATCGCCCCGGCGCATTCATCGGCCGAGGCCGCGCGGCCCAGCGGCACGGCCCTGGTGCGGCCCTCGCTCAGGCTCTCGAAGGTCATGCCGCGAATCTTCGCCACGTCCTCAAGCACCCGATCCTGCATCGGCGTATCGATGATGCCCGGGCAGATGGAATTGACGCGCACCGGCCGCGAAGCCAGCGCATTGGCGAAGGAGCGGGTTATGGAGAGGATCGCCGTCTTGGAGGCGGCATAGACCGCCGCCTCGACGGTGGGGGCGAGCTTGGCGGAGCTCGAGGAGAGGTTCACGATCGCTCCCCCGGGGCGCATCCGCGGCCCGATTGCCTGGCAGAGAAAGAAGATGGATTCGGCATTGATGGCGAAGATCTGGCGCCAGTCCTCGACCGTGAACTCGAAGATCGGCTTCAGCCGGATGATGCCGGCGGCATTCACGAGATAGTCGATCCCCTCGCCCGCCGCGGCGACGCGGTCGCGCTCCGCCGGCTCCGCCAGATTGGCCGCCATGGTCTCGCAGCCCAGGCTGGCCGCCTCGGTGAGGCCGCCTTTGTTGATATCGACGGCGAGCACATCAGCCCCTTCGCGCCGGAGGCGCCGCGCCACGGCAAGCCCGATGCCACTGGCGGCGCCGGTGACCAAAGCGCGGCGCTGTCCGACGGCGGCGCTCACCGCGATTCCTCGGCGCGCGGCCGGGGACGCGGACAGGGGCGAAGAGATGCAGGCACGGAAACCCTCCCGAGGCGCGAAGCCGTCATTGCGGATCTCTCCGAGGCGATGCTTCGTCGTCGTGGCGGCATTATATGGAAACGTTATTTAAAATCGCAAGACTTGTTGCAGCCCCGGCCGAGGGCAGCGGGCGGGGCCGGGTTTATGCGCTATTTCCCCGGCATTGCTGGTGCCGGACCAATCCTGCCCGCGGTCACGGAGGTGACATATCCGGCTCCGGCGCTCTTGACCGGCGCGCGCGGGCACGGCTATGAATTGAAACGATATCAGGGCTGCCGCGCAACGCTCAGGCCCGCGGACCGGGGAGGAAAGCATGGCCAGATTTCGCATCGCCGTCATCGAAGGCGACGGCATCGGCAAGGAAGTGGTGCCGGCGGCGCGCCAGGTGCTGGAAGTCGCCGGACGGCGCCATGGCTTCGAGCTCGCCTGGGAGGATTTCGACTGGGGCTGCGATCTCTATGAGCGCTCCGGGCGGATGATGCCAGCCGACGGCCTCGCCCAGATCGCCGGCCATGAGGCGATCTTCCTCGGCGCCATCGGCTGGCCTTCGGTGCCCGACCATGTCTCGCTCTGGAATCTGCTGATCCCGATCCGCCGGCACTTCCAGCAATACGTCAATCTGCGCCCGGTGCGACTGTTCGAGGGCGTGCCCTGTCCGCTGGCCGGCAAGGCGCCGGGCTCCATCGATTTCATGATCGTGCGCGAGAACAACGAGGGCGAATATTCGGAGATCGGCGGCCGGCTCTATCCCGGCACCGAGGACGAGATGGCGGTGCAGGAGAATGTCTTCACCCGCCGCGGCGTCGACCGGATCCTGAAATACGCCTTCGAGCTGTCGCGGTCGCGGCCGCGCAAGCGCCTGACCTCGGCCACGAAATCCAACGGCATCATCCACACCATGCCCTTCTGGGACGAGCGGGTGAAGGCCATGGCGAAATCCTGTCCGGATGTCGCCGTGGAGCAGTATCACATCGATATCCTGACGGCCCATTTCGTCCGCAAGCCCGAGAGCTTCGACGTGGTGGTGGGGAGCAATCTCTTCGGCGACATCCTCTCCGATCTGGGGCCGGCGGTGACCGGCACCATCGGCATCGCGCCTTCCGCCAATCTCAATCCCGAGCGGCGCTTCCCCTCGATGTTCGAGCCCGTCCATGGCTCGGCCCCCGATATCGCCGGGCGCAATATCGCCAATCCCATCGGCCAGATCTGGTC
>DATHQQ010000105.1:0-11023 GCA_035482595.1 Verrucomicrobiia bacterium | reverse complement strand
CCGGCTGGCAGGACTCGCTGCATTTCATGGAGCCGAACCTCTCCGGCGTCGGCGGCATCCATTATTCGCCTTTGGCCGAGGAGCTGGTCATGCGCGATGTGGTGCCCACCCTCCTCGCCCATGATCCCGATCTCGCGATCGAATTGCCGCGCGACCAGCGCGACCTCTTCGTCCAGCTGCTGATCGACCATGCCAAGGCGCTGGGCCGCGACTCCTGCAACATCTGCTTCATCGATCCGAAATACGTCCATGACGGGCCCGACGAGCAGACGGTGCTCAGCCGCTACCTGTCGCAGCGCCACGGGCTCATCGCCGTGCATGCCGATCCACGCGAGCTCAGCGTCAAGGGCGAGGAGGTCTTCTATGGCGATGTCAGGATCGATGTTGCCTATCGCGACTACGAGATCCGCGATCTCCTGGCGCTTGAGCGCGAGCTCGGCCAAAAGCTGGCGGGCATGCGCCTGCTGTTCCGGCAGAACCGCATGGTCTCCTCGCTGGCCGGCGATTTCGACCACAAGAGCTGCTGGGAGCTGCTGACCGATCCCGCCATCGCCGAGCGACTGTTCAGCATGGAGGAATGCCGCCTGTTCCGCCGCCATGTGCTCTGGACCCGTGTCGTCGGCGACCGGCGCACCACCTTGCCGCATGGAAGCGAGGGCGATCTGCTCGAATATGCGCGGCACCATCGCGAGCAGCTGGTGCTGAAGCCCAACCGCGGCTATGGCGGCAATGGCGTCGCCTTGGGCGCGGCCACGGAGGCAAGCACCTGGGAAAGCCTCATCGACGAGGCGGCATCGCGCGCCGAAGACCCCGAGCAATCCTGGGTGCTGCAAGCGGCCACGCGCCTGCCGGTCCACGAATTCCCGGTGCCGGGGCCCGAGAGCCACGTCTTCACCGAGCCCTTCTATGCGGTGATGGGCTTCGCGCCCACGGAGAACGGGCTGGGCACGCTCTGCCGGGTCTCGCAGAAGCAGGTCGTCAATGTCGCCCAGCACGGCGGCATGGCAGCCCTGCTCCTGGCCCATCCGCCGCGCGATCTGCGCATGCCCAAGCAAAGCGCGGCCCAGGGCCTGACGGAAAATGCCGCGCCGGCGCTGCGCGCCCAGATCGCGGAGCTCCGCCATCTCGACCAGACCATCGGCCTGCTGGATTGGGATGAGGAGACGATGCTTCCCGCCGCCGGCCGGCCGCAGCGCGGCGAGCAGCTCGCGACGCTGGAGGGCCTGCGCCACGGCCTGCTGGTGTCGGACCGCCTGGGCGATCTTGCGGAGGAAGTCGCCGGCGCCTCAGCGGGCGATGAGCGCTGGGAGCGCGAGATCGCCTTGCTGCGGCGGCTGCGCCGCCAGGCGATGGCGCTGCCCCTGGATCTGGTGCGGGCCTTCGCCACGGCGCGCTCCCGCTCCCTCGGCGCCTGGGAGGAGGCCCGGGAGCGCGATGACTTCAGGGATTTCGCGCCGGCCTTCGACCGGCTGCTGGGCCTGGTCCGAGAGCGCGCCCAGGCTCTGGCCGTGGGGCCGGAGCCCTATGACGCGCTGCTGGACGAATACGAGCCCGGCATGACCCGCTCCCGGCTCGACCCGGTGCTGGGGGAGCTGCGCGACCGCCTGGTCCCCCTGGTCCGCGAGCGCAGCGAAGCCGATGCCGCCTCTCCCATCGCCGACCGCCGCTTTGCCGAGCGCGGGCAGTGGGAATTCTGCCGGCAGCTCCTCGGCGATATCGGATTCGATTTCGAGCGCGGCCGGCTCGACTCCTCGACCCACCCCTTTACGCTGGCCGCCGGGCCGGATGATGTACGCTTGACCATCCGGATCCGCGAGGAGGATCCGACCGCCGCCATCCTCGCGACGCTGCATGAGGGCGGCCACGGGCTGCTGGATCAAGGGCTTTCGCCCGAGGATCGCGACTGGCTTCTGGGCGAGGCGGCCAGCATGGGCCTGCATGAATCCCAGGCGCGGCTCTGGGAGAACCATATCGGCCGCAGCCTCGCATTCTGGGAGCGCTCTCTACCCCAGCTCCACCGCCTGTTTCCCGATTCCCTGGCCGGGCTCGACGCCGAATCATTCCACCGGGCGGTCAACCGCCTGCGGCCGGGGGTCAACCGGGTCGGCGCCGATCAGATCTCCTATCATCTGCATATCCTGCTGCGCTACGAGCTGGAGCAGGCGCTGGTCGGCGGCGGCCTCGCGGTCCCGGATCTGCCCGCCGCCTGGAACGAGCGCAGCGCAGCGCTCCTGGGCGTCGTCCCCGCCGGCGATCGCGAGGGCGTGCTGCAGGATGTCCATTGGTCGCTGGGGATGTTCGGCTATTTCCCGACCTATACGCTGGGCAGCCTCTATGCCGCCCAGCTCGTCGAGAGCTATGACCGCAGCCATGGCCTCGATGACGAGATCCGCCGCGGCGATTTCGCCGGGCTCAGGGGCTGGCTGCGCAAGAACCTGCATCTGAAGGGTAATGGCGCCTCGGCCGAGGCGCTGATCGCCGAGGCGACGGGTCGCGGTCTCGAAGCCGCCGCCTTCTTCCGTCATCTGGAGAAGATATCCAGGACGTAAAATCGGCCGCGTCGGCCATGACGGTCGACGCGGCCGGAGTGAAGGGAACGAAAAGTTACTCCTTAGAGAGGCAGTCCGTCGTGATCGAGAGGCGGCAGGCCGATATCGTCGCGCAGCAGGTTGCGCCCACGGAAATAGGGCAGCGGCTCGCTGCTGTCGGTCTCGGTCGGCCGGTCGTGAGTCCTGTGCGTCACGCCTTGCAGCATCCTCGACACCGCATCGAAGACACGGGCCCCGAGGCCCATTGGCGTCCTGTCGGCCGACAACGGGATATGCACGTCGAAACTCAACATTTACTCCTCCTTGCTACAAAGCGCCGTGACGCGCGATCGAGCCGGATTCTAGAAGCTACCAAGTAATTGTCGAAAGACCGGCTCATTTACTCTCTGTAAAGACTTCGATCGTCTTGCCTCGGGGTCTTTCTCCAAGGCTTTCGTGACAGATGCGACGCTATAGGGGAGGGCGTGAGCCAAGCGCTTGCGCGGCGTCAAAGGCTTCGGCAGGATCGTCAAAAATCAACGCTAGATCGTCAAAAAACAAATTGTCGGGGCCGTTGCCCCGTCCGAGGAGAGTTTGCCTTGCTGCAACTGCGCCTCTTGGGCTCGTTCGAAGCATCCGACGCGGCCCGCGCAAAGGTCATCGCGATCGGCGCCAAGAAGAATCGAGCTCTTCTCGGCTTTCTGGCCTTGCAGCCCAATCAATCGGCCACGCGCAGCGCGCTCGCGGGCCTCCTCTGGAGCGACCGCGACGAGGCCCATGCGCGCAACAGCCTGCGTCAATCCCTGCTGTCGCTGAAGAAGGACCTGGGCGAGGTCCATCCCGCCCCCATCCTCCTGCAGGAGGATCTGATCGGGCTTACGCCCGGCCAGGTCATGATCGACGTGCTCAAGTTCAAGCAGCTCGCCGTCTCGAGCGCGCTCGGCGATCTCCAGGCCGCTGTCAGCGGCTATACCGGCGCCTTCCTCGAGCAGCTCTCCATCCGCGATCCCAGCTACGAGGAATGGGTCGCCGACAGCCGAGCCCATCTCTCCGAGCTGCTCGGCTCGACCTTGGAGCGCCTGTGGCAGCGGCAGGAGGGCGAGGAGCGGATCGCCTCGCTCCGCCAGCTGCTGTCCTTCGACCCCGTCCGGGAGGCGGCTCATCGCGCCTTGATGGTGGAGCTGGCCCGCCAGGGCGATCTCGCCGGCGCCTTGCAGCAATACGAGCGCTGCAAGTCGCTGCTGCGTCAGGAGCTCGATGTCGCCCCGTCAGCCGAGACCGAGACGGTCCGCCGGCAGATCTTCGAGGGGCGGGTGCCGGCGGTAACGTCGGAGCCCGCCGGCGCCCCGGCCAGCGCGCCGGTTCCGGCCGTCGTGGTGCTGCCTTTCTTCAACGTCGGCGGCGATCCCGAGCAGCAGTATTTCAGCGACGGTATCACCAATGATCTCACCACCGATCTGTCGCGCTTCCCCGCCTTCCGGGTCATCGCCAGCCACTCCGCCTTCGCGGTCCGCGACAAGGGCGCCAACCTGGCCACGGTGGCCCGCGAGCTGGGCGTGCGCTATGTCGTGGAGGGCAGCGTGCAGCGGCTGGGCCGCCAGATCCGCATCAATGCCCAGCTCATCGACGCGACCACGGGCCACCACATCTGGAGCGAGCGCTACAACCGCAGTTTGCGGGCGCTCTTCGCCCTGCAGGACGAGATTGTTCGCAATATCGTTTCGCGGGTCGCGGTGCGCCTGGAGATTTCGGAGCGCGAGCGGGCGCTGCGCAAGCCGACCAAGAGCCTGGAGGCCTATGACTATTACCTGCGCGGGCAGGAAGATTGGGTCCGCTGGACGCCGGAAGCCAACCGCCGGGCGCAGGAACTGTTCCGCAAGGCGCTGGAGCTGGATCAGAAATTCGCCCGCGCCTATAGCGCGCTCTCCTATGTCTTGATCCAATCCGCCCTCGCCGCCTGGACACCGCACCCGGAGGAAGTCATCAAGGAGGCCCTCACCCTCGCCGAGACGGCCGTGGCTCTGGCGCCTTCGAATTTCGAGGCCCATGGCAGCCTGGGATCCGCCTGCCTCTACAACAGCGACTTCGAGCGCAGCCTCGCCTGCTACCAGAAGGCGCTCGAGCTCAATCCCCATGGCGCAGATCTGCTGGCCGATATGGCCGACACGCTGGTCCATGTCGGGCGAACCGCGGAGGCCGTGGAGAAGATCGCCCAGGCCAAGGAGCTGAACCCCCTCCACCCCGACTGGTACGACTGGGTGCTGGGCATCGCCGCCTACAACGATGGCCGCTACGAGGAGGCCTATGCGGCGCTCTCCCGGGTCGGCAATCCGCCGAACTATCTGCGGCGCCATCTGGCCGCCACCCTCGTCTGCCTGGGCCGGTTCGAGGAGGCGAATGCCGTCGCGAAGGAGATGCTCCAGCGCCAGCCCGGCTATCGCCTCGCGACCGAGATGCTGACCCCCTACAAGGATCCGGGGATACTCCAGGCCTTTATCGGCCACCTAAGGCGCGCCGGCCTCCCGGATTGACAGCCTCGCCCGGTGTGGCGCAGATTTAATCACTCCGGGAGGGTCGCGATTTGAACAAGGCATTTGCTTACTATCTTCGTGGCTGGACCTTCTATCTCTACTTTAGAGGGGATTACAACGGCGAGGCCCGGCGGATGTATCGGGAGGCTATCAAGGCCGATCCGAAATTTGCCCGCGCCCATGCCGATCTCGCCTATTCCGTCCTCCATGCCTGGCTCTTCAACTGGGATGCCGCCGCCACCCCGGAGGAAGCTCAGAAGCATGCCCAGGCCGCCCTCAAGATCGAGGGCGACGACTACTACAACAATTGGATCGCGGCGGCCTGTCTTCTCTATTTGCGGCAGTTCGACAAAGCGACGGCGGCCTATGACAAGGCACTGGAGCTTGCGAAAAGCCAAGCGATCCCCGATGAAATCAGCGCGCTGCGCATCGACCGGGCCGAGATGCTGCTGCTGACGGACAGGGGACCCGAGGCGCTGAAGGAGATCCAGAGCGTCCTCGCGGACAAGAGCCACACGCCGGAGAAATGGTACTACTGGGTTCTCTCCTGGGCCCATTACGGCGAAGGCCAATACAAGGAATCCCTCGCCGCTCTCGGCCATATCGGGCGCCCCCGCAACGCCATTCGCAAGAACCTGATCGCGACCCAGGTTGCGCTGGGCAATCTGGCCGAGGCCAAGGCCGATGCCGCCGCCTTCCTCAAGGAGGAGAAGGGCCACGGAATCACCTATGGGACCGCCGGCCAAACTGCTCTCCCGGGGCTGCTGAAGATCGAGGATCGGCTACCCTTCAAGAACCCCGAGAAGCTGAAGCGCTGGAAGGGCCATCTCTCCACGGCCTTCGAAGGCGCCCTGCAGCCTTAAGCCAACGCACGCCCCTCTTCCCCCTCGCCAGAACCAATTTCATACGTCATCCCGACGAAAGCCGGGATCCAGGGGCGTGCGGCAAACTGCTGATCATGTGGCCTCTGGATTCCGGCTTTCGCCGGGATGACGGTGGAGATTTTCGATGCTTGGCAGCATCGTCCGGAGGGACGGCGGTTAGTGCGACTCCTCGCCGAGCCTCAACGCCTCTGCCTGCAGTGCCGTCTTGTCGAGCTTGCCGATCGGCAGCAGCGGCAGCTCGTCGCGGATCACGAAGCGCTTCGGAATCTTGTAATTGGCGAGGCGCGCGCGGCACCAGGCATCGATCGCCGCCGCCTCGAGGCCGCAGCCGGGCTTCCGCAGCAGGAAGGCGCAGCCGATTTCCCGATAGAGCGGATCGGGCATGGCAACCACCGCGGCCAGGCTGACCGCGGCATGGGATTCCAGGACCATCTCGATCTCGCGCGGATAGATGTTGTAGCCGCCCGATTTGAACATCTCCTTGATCCGTCCGAGGAGCCTGAGCCGGCCGGACTCGTCGAAGCGGCCGATATCGCCGCTATGCAGCCAGCCCTCAGCATCGATCGCCGCCGCCGTCGCTTCCGGCTGGCGGAAATAGCCCGCCATGACGCAGGGGCCGCGGACCAGCACCTCGCCCGCCTCGCCATCCGATGCGCTCTTGCCATCGGCGCCGGCGATCCGCAGCTCACAGCCGGGCGCCGGCCGCCCCACCGTCTCGGCAAGTACCGGGAGCGGATCGTCCGCCGCGGTATAGGTGACGGAGCAGGAGGATTCCGTCAGCCCCCAGCCGGTGACCACCACCGCCGCCAGCTCTTGCAGATCGGGGATCTGTTCCGCGGGCATGGGGGCGCCTTCGAAGAAGAGAAGCCGGAGGCTCGCGGTATCCCTATCGCGGCGACCGGGCACGGCCAGCATGCGCTGCAGCATCGTCGGGACTTGCAGCAGACAGGTGATGCGCTGCCGCTCGATCAGCGCCAGGGCCTCGGCCGGATCGAAGCGCTCCTGAAAGACGATGGTCCCGCCGCCGACAAGGGCATGGGAGACGATGTCGCTGCTTGAGCCGATATGGCTGACCGGCAGATTGCAGAGGACGATGAGCGGATCCACCGGAAACAGCCGGTCCTGGACAGTCGCGCAATGCACCAGATTGCGATGGGTGATCATCGCGCCCTTCGCGCCGCCCGTGGAGCCCGAGGTATAGACGATCAGGGCCACGTCATCGGGTCGTACCGCCGACACGGCAGCCGCGTAGGCCTCGGCCTGAACCGGACGGCCGTGCTCGAGGAATTCCTCATAGCCGACGCCGAAACCTTCGCCGTCTCCCATGACCCCCTCCCCCATGACCACGAGCCCTTCGATGCAGCCAAGCGCCGCCGTCAGGTCTCTCAGATCCTGGCGATGGTCCCGATCGCGCAGCTGGGGAAAGCCGAAGAGCAGGCGAGGCCGGCTGTCCTCGAGGATCTGGCGGTGCTCGGCCGGACGATGGACGGGGTTGAGGCCCAGCCATATCGCGCCGATCCGGGCGCTCGCCAGGAAGACGATGAGATATTCCGGCCGCGGGGTCGACAGCATGGCGATGCGGTCGCCCGGGGCGATTCCATGGGCGAGCAGGGCCCGGGCGCAGCGCTCTATCTCTTCCGCCAGCGCCCGGTAGCTGAGCCGCCGCTCGCCGAGGATTGCAGCGTCGCGATCGGGGAACAGCCCCGCGGTATGAAAGGGAAAATCGCTGATGCGGAGGGGCATGGCCGATGCCATGGCGGACCCGTCGCCGGTCAAGCCGGATTGGCTAATCGCGGAAGTTTACGAATTGCAGCGGCTGCTCGACTTTCAGGGTGCGGATGAGGGCGATGGCCTCCTGCAGATCGTCGCGCTTCTTGCCGCTGATGCGCAGCTCGTCACCCTGGATGGCGGCCTGGACCTTGAGCTTGGCATCCTTGATCGCCTTGACCAGCTGCTTGGCGAGCTCGCGGTCGATGCCCTGCTTGATCACGATCTCCTGGCGCACCATGTCGCCCGAGGCGCGCTCGGGATCCTTGAAGTCGAGGGCCGAGGGATCGATCTTCCGGCGCACCATATGGGCCTTCAGCAGCTCATGCATCTGCTTCAGCTTGGGCTGATCATCGGCATTGAGGGTGAGCACCGCCTCCTGCCGCTCGATCTTGCTCTTGGAATTCTTGAAGTCGAAACGGGTCGCGATCTCGCGTTCGATATTGTGCAGCGCATTGTCGACCTCGTTCAGGTCGGTCTTGGAAACGACGTCGAAACTGGGCATTCGCGTAATCCTCGCAAGGACAGGCCGGCACTTTCATAGCACGGTTTCCAGCCGCCGCTCAGGCAGGAGTATCGGGCGGCCGCCCGGGTCGCCGCACTTGCTGGAACGTCTGAAAGGGCGCAAGCTTCGGTTGCAGCGGGGCGTACCGGCGGGCGATTTCCACGGGGACGCGGCATGGGCAAGTCCGGGTTCAAAATTGTCCTGATCAAACCCTCTCATTACGACGAGCAGGGCTATGTCATCCAATGGCGCCGCTCGACCATTCCCTCCAACAGCCTGGCGAGCGTCTACGGCCTGCTGGCCGAATGCGCCGAGGCGCGGGTCCTGGGCCCCGGGGTCGACATCGAGATCGACGCCTATGATGAGTGCAATACGGTCATCGACGTCAAAAGCGCGGTCGCCGGGATTCGCGCCGCAGGCGCCGGATTCGTGGCCCTGGTGGGGGTGCAGACGAATCAGTATCCCCGCGCCCTCGACCTCGCACGGCAGTTCCGCGCCGCCAATCTGCCGGTGGTGATCGGCGGGTTCCATGTCAGCGGCTGCCTGTCGATGCTGCCGGAGCCGCCGCCGGAGCTGCAGGCCGCGCTCGATCTCGGCATCACCCTCTATGCCGGCGAAGGCGAGGGCCGCATGGCCGCCCTCCTGAAGGACATCGCCGCAGGACGGCTGCAGCCGATCTACAATCATCTCGCCGATTTGCCCGGCATGGAGGCCGCCACCTTGCCGCTGCTGCCGCGGCGCATCGTAACCCGGGTCGCCGGCCATTATGCGAGCTTCGATGCCGGAAGAGGCTGTCCCTTCCAATGCAGCTTCTGCACCATCATCAATGTCCAGGGCCGCAAGTCGCGCTTCCGCACCGCCGATGACGTCGAGGCGATCGTGCGCGCGAACGCCCGCCAGGACATCACGCGCTTTTTCGTCACCGACGACAATTTCGCCCGGAACAAGAACTGGGAACCGATCCTGGATCGCCTCGCCGCCTTGCGCCGCGAGGGCCTGAAGATCCGCCTTCTGCTCCAGGTCGATACCCTCTGCCACCGCATCCCGGGCTTCATCGAAAAGGCAGCGGCAGCCGGCTGCAATGCCGTCTTCATCGGGCTCGAGAACATTAATCCCGAATCCCTGGCCGGCACCAAGAAGCGCCAGAACAAGATCTGGGAATACCGCCAGATGCTGCAGGCCTGGCGGGCCCAGAAGGTGATGACCTGGGCCGGCTATATCCTGGGCTTCCCAACCGATACGCCGGATTCGATCGCCCGCGACATCGAGATCATCAAGCGCGAACTGCCCATCGACATATTGGAGTTCTTCTGCCTGACCCCGCTGCCCGGCTCGGAGGATCACAAGAACCTCCATGCCAAAGGCGTGTCGATGGATACCGACATGAACAACTACGACCTCGAGCATGTCTGCACCGGCCATCCGCTGATGTCGGAAGAGGTCTGGAAACGGGTCTATCGCCACGCTTGGCAGCGCTACTACACCGACGAGCATGTCGAGACCGTGCTGCGCCGGGCGCGGGCCAGCGGGATAAATCCGAAGAAGATCGTCGATGCGCTGACGATCTTCTCCGGCGCGGTCCGGATCGAAGGCGTCCATCCCCTGCAATTCGGCTTCGTCCGGCGCAAGATCCGCACCAGCCGGCGCCACGGGCTGGCGCTCGAAAATCCCCTGCTGTTCTATCCGCGCCGCGCCTTCGAGAGCGCCATGGTCCTGCTGCAATGGCTGAAGCTCGTCCGCCGCTATCGGCGGATCATGGCCGAGGTCCTGGCCGATTCCGAGGGGATGGCCTATGCGGACCACGCTTTGGCACCGGCGACGGGCGGGCCGGAGACGGACGAGCTCGTCAAGGCCTTCGCCGACAAGATTCCCGATACCTATGGGGCGCCGGTACGCCCGGTCGCTGCCGTCACTGCCTGAGGGCGAGCGCTATTCCCCCAGATCGCCGGCCGCACGATCCTCCGCCTGCGCTTCCGCCGAGCGGCGGCCCGGATCGCCCCAGCCGCCCCCACCGGCGCTGCGATAGCGGATGCGATCGCCGCGCTTGAGGCGGAGCGCGATATGTTTGCTGGGGAGGGCGCGTTCTTCCCCCGCCGCCGGGAGCAGCCAGCAGCCGGCGAGGCCGCCCGGGCCGCCGCCCGCATATCCCCAGGGTGCCGTCTCCGGCGCGGCCTGCTGGAGATAGCCTGAAACCGTGCAGACCCCAGCCAGGATCTCATAGTCCCGCTCCATGGCGAGGCCGCCGCGGAACTCCCCCGCCCCGCCGCTGCCCGGCACCAGGGCCGAGCGCCGCACGCGGATCGGGCTCATGGTTTCGAGCACCTCGGCCGAGAGCAAGGCGCAATTGCCGCCATGGGTGTCGACGGCGGGAATGCCGTCGCCACCGGGATACCCGCCCATTCCGCCGCCGATGATGTCGGAGATGAGGAAATAGCCGGCCTCCCCGCTTGCGGCCAAAGCCCCCGGCCGGTCGTCGAGCCCGCCGGCCGCGAAGGTGGGAAAGGAGACATGGCAGCCGGCCGCTGCCGTCTCCGGCACCAGCGGCGTCAGCGCCTTCAGCACCGCATCGGCCAGCGCCTGCTGCGTCAGATGGCGCACGGAAACCGCGGCCGGGCGGCGAGGCGACAGGACCGTGCCCTCGGGCAAACGGATCTCGACCGGCCGGTTGCAGCCCTCGTTTTGCGGCAGGAAGGGCGCGAAGAGCGCCTTGACCGCGAAATGCACCATGGAGAGCGTCGAGGAGAGGGGGCAGTTGAGACCGCAGGCGCGTTGATCGCTGGTGCCGGCAAAATCGAGGATCAGCCGGTC
>DATHQQ010000104.1:0-4052 GCA_035482595.1 Verrucomicrobiia bacterium | reverse complement strand
AGACATGCGGGGCCTCGGACATGCCCCCCTCGGACATGCGGCCTTCAGGCATGCGGCCCTCAGACATGCGGAACATGCTGGATGCAGCGCGCGGCCGGCAGATCGATGGTCACGGAGGTGCCGGTGCCGATGGTGCTGGTGATGTCGAGAGTCCCGCCATGGATCTGAATCAGCTCGGCGGCAAACGACAAGCCGCGGCCGCCCGCGGGCTGGGACTTCGATGCCGGGGGCTTCGACGCCAGGGACTTCGATGATTGGGCCTTCCGGTTGGAACGGAGCTTCGCCGCCGCGACCTCCTGCTCGGCCATGCCCACCCCGGTGTCGGAGACGGTGAGGCGCAGACCCCCATCCTCCCGCATGCCGGCGAAGATCGTGACCTTGCCCTCGGGGGCGGTGAATTTGATGCCGTTGGAGACCAGGTTGAGAAGGACCTGCTTCAGCCTGCGCTCGTCGCCCCGCAGCAGCGGCAGCTTGTCGGCATGGGAGAGCTTCAGCTCCAGCTGGCCATCCTCGGCGCGGGCGCGCACGAGGCGCAGCACATCCTTCAGCATCTTCGGCACGGTGATGACGGTTTCCTCGAGCTTGAGCTTCCCGCTCTCGATGGCCGACATGTCCAGAAGATCGTCGAGGATATGGAGGAGATGCTGGGCGCTCGCCAAAATGTCGGCGGCATAGTCGTGATAGCGGGGATTGCCGATGGGCCCCAGCAGCTCGAGCTTCATCATCTCGGCGAAGCCGGTGATGGCGTTGAGCGGCGTGCGCAGCTCATGGCCGGTGCTGGCGAGGAATTCGCTCTTGCTGCGGTTGGCGGCCTCCGCCTCGTCCTTGGCCCGGGCCAGCGCATGCTCGGCCTGCTTGCGCGCCGTGATATCGAGGGAGACGCTGACGACGTTGATCACCTCGCCCGCCTTGCGCAGCGGGGCCTTGGTGGTGAGGAAGACGCGGGACTTGCCCTCGCGGTCGGCGATGATCTCCTCGATTCCCGGCTGCACCTGGCCGGTGGCGAAGATCTGGGCGTCCAGCTCGCGGTGCCGATGGGCGTAATCCTCGCCGAAGAGCTCCGCGGTCGGCCGGCCGGCGGCCCCCTTGGGCTCGATGCGGAAGAAATCGCACTGGGCGTCGTTGACGAAGACGCAATGGCCCTCGGCATCGGTGGCGCAGATCATCGCCGGCACGGTGTCGATGACATGGCTGAGGCGCTCGCGGCTCTCCTGCACCTCCTCGACCCGCAGGCGATTGGTGAGGACGAGCTTCTCCTCCAGGGTCAGGGCGCGTTTGCGGATGATCTCCTGCTGCCGGCGCAAGGTCAGCAGATTGCGGATCCGGGTGCGGAACTCGTGATGATCGACGGGGCTGATGAGAAAATCCGTGGCCCCGGCCTCGAGCGCGCGGTAGCGGAAATCGCGGTCCTCATAAACGGTGACGACGACCACCGGCACGTCGAAGCAGAGCGGCAGCTTGCGGAACTGGCGCACGAATTCGGCACCGTCCAGCTTCGGCATCTTGTAATCGGTGATGACGAGGTCCGGCGAATGATCAGCCGCCCATTCGAGCGCGGCCTTGGGATCGCCGAAGGCGCGCACGGTGATGTCCTCGCCAAGGGATGTGGCGAGCTTGGCCAGGATGCTGCGGTTGGTGACTCGGTCGTCGACGACGGCGATCAGCGGCATCGCGCGCTCATGCGGACATGCTCAAACTTCCGCCGGCTGGTGGCCCAGATCGTTCAAGCACTACAATCGTTCCCATCATGTTTTGGATCGCCCCCTCGAGGGCCTATAGCCCCTCAAAACGGCGTCCCTTTATTGCACGGGAATTTACGGCCCTTCCCGCGGGTCTGTAAAGCGGATGCGGAGAGCTTTTTTGTAGCCGCTCTTTTACTGATCATTAATTTGTCGGCGGAAAATCCGATGGTCTTCTGGTTCCCGCTGGGGGAGCAAGCCTATAATCCTATTTTATCCTCTGCCCCGCCTGGAATAGCCCTTCAGCCCTGGATTGGTTCCGATGGATCCCCGATTTCCCAAGCTTTTCTCGCCTCTCACGCTTCGCGGCGTCACGCTGAAGAACCGCATCTTCTCGACCGGCCATGACACCAACCTGGCGGCCGGCGGGCTGATCAACGACCGGCTGGTCGCCTATCACCGGGCCCGGGCCGCCGGCGGGGCGGGTCTGGTCGTCCTCCAGGTCTCGGGCGTGCATGAGACGGCGCGCTATACCTCCCATCTCCTGATGGCGATCTCGGATGAGAGCATTCCCGGCTATCGCGCCGTGGCGGAGGCCGTCCACGCCCATGGCTGCCGGATCTTCGCCCAGCTCTTCCACCCGGGCCGGGAGATCATGGAATCCCAGGACGGCAGCCTGCCGGTCGCCTATGCCCCCTCGGCCGTCCCCAATGAGCGGTTCCACGTGCTGCCGGCCCCCCTCTCGGCCGGCATGATTGCCGAGATCATCGCGGGCTATGGCGCCGCCGCGGGGCGCATGGCGGCGGCCGGGATCGACGGGGTCGAAGTCGTCGCCAGCCACGGCTACCTGCCCGCCCAGTTCCTGAACCCGCGGCTGAACCTGCGCGCGGACGGCTATGGCGGCAGCTTCGAGAATCGCCTCCGTTTCCTGCGCGAGGCGGTCGCCGCCTGCCGGGCCGCGGTGGGGCCCGAGCGCGTCGTGGGCATGCGCATCTCCGGGGCCGAGCTCGACCATGACGGGCTCACCGAGGTGGAGGTGCTGGAGGCCTGCCGGGCGCTTTCCCGCGAAGGGCAGCTCGACTACTACAATGTGATCGCCGGCAGCTCGGCCAGCATCGCCGGGGCCATACATATCGTGCCCCCCATGGCGATCGGTACCGCATATGTGGCGCCCTTCGCCGCCGCGGTACGCCAGGCGGTCGACAAGCCGGTCTTCGTCGCGGGCCGCATCAACCAGCCCCAGATCGCCGAGCAGGTGCTGGCCTCGGGCCAGGCCGATCTCTGCGGCATGACCCGGGCGATGATCTGCGATCCCGAGATGCCGGCCAAGACATCCGCCGGGCGGCTCGACGACATCCGCGCCTGCATCGCCTGCAACCAGGCCTGCATCGGGCATTTCCATCTGGGCTATGCCATCTCCTGCATCCAGCATCCCGAGACGGGGCGCGAGCTCGACTATGGCGAGGTGAAGCCCGCCCTGCGCCGCAAGCGCGTGCTCATCGCCGGCGGCGGGCCGGGCGGCATGAAGGCCGCAGCCATCGCCGCGGCCCGCGGCCATGAGGTGACCCTCTACGAGGCCGCGCCCAGGCTGGGCGGCCAGGCCCTCCTGGCCCAGCAGCTTCCGGGTCGGGCGGAGTTCGGGGGCATCGTGACCAACCTCGCCCGCGAGATGGCGGTGGCCGGGGTCAAGGTGGTGACGAACCGGGCCGTGGATGAAGCCCTTTTGACACAGGAGGCGCCCGACGCGGTGATCCTCGCCACCGGCGCCCGGCCGCGCCGGCCGGCGATCGAGGGGGCGGAGAGCGCCCATATGGTCGATGTCTGGCAGCTCCTGCGGGGCGAGGTCAATGTCGGCGCCTCGGTCCTGGTGGCCGACTGGCGCTGCGACTGGATCGGCATGGGCGTGGCCGAGAAGCTGGCGCGGGACGGCTGCCGGGTGCGCCTGGCGATCAACGGCTATGTCCCCGGCCAGCGCATCCAGCAATATGTCCGCGATCAATGGAACGGCACGCTGCACAAGCTGGGGGTCGAGGTGATCCCCTATGCCCGGCTCTACGGCGCCGATGGCGAGACGGTCTATCTCCAGCACACCGCGAGCGGCGAGCCCATCATCTGCGAGGGCGTGGATACCGTGGTGCTGGCGCTCGGTCATGAACAGGAGGCCGGCCTCTCCGACTCCCTGGCCGACTGGCCGGGCGAGCTCCACCGCATCGGCGACTGCGTCGCCCCGCGCACGGCGGAGGAGGCGGTGCTGGAAGGGCTGAAGGTGGGGAGCGCGATTTAGGGCATCGTTCCCTGTTAATACAGGGAATCTACAGGCGTTTGGGTCTCCATTCGTTGCGGTGCGGAACTGCTTCTGCAGGGAATCTGCAG
>DATHQQ010000103.1:0-4312 GCA_035482595.1 Verrucomicrobiia bacterium | reverse complement strand
GCCCTCGGCGAGGCGGACCATCAGCCGCGCGAGGCGCTGGCTGGGATGGCCATGCTCCGCCTCGGCGACGAATTCCAGATCCTTGCGCGCCTCGCCCCAGAGCCCGGCGGCCATGGCGCATTCGGCCAGCGCCAGCAGGCTTTCGCGATGGCGCGGGGCTAAAGCGCTCAGCTTCTCGAAGCGGCGGTAGCGGGCGATGGGCGCCTCCTCGGGCTGCAGCGCCGCATAGGCGGCGGCCAGATCGGGATGCGGTCCCATGGACCAGCCCTGCTCGATCACCTTGATCGCCTCGCGCTGGCGCCCGGCCTCGATCAGCAGCCGTGCGAGCTGGGCCCGCGCCGGCACCAGATCCGGGGCGAGCTTCACCGCCTCGCGCGCGGCGGGAAGGGCCGTGGGGGGCGGCTCGACGCGCGACCTTTCCGCCAGCAGCACGGCGCGCTTGCGCCGGGCCTCGGCCTCGGCCAGCGTCTTCAACCGGGACGCCTGGGTCAGCAAGGGCATGGCCTGGTTCCAATCGCCGCCCTCGAGATAGAGATCGAGGAGGGTGGTGATGGCCCAGCCCGTCTTCGGCCGCTCCTCATAGGCGCGGCGCGCGAGCTCGAGCGCCTCCCGCCGGTCGCCGGCCTTCAGCGCCTGCATCAGCAGCCCGCGCAGGCCCAGGAAGGCCGTCTCCGGCCGCTCCAGCATGGCGGTGAAATAGCGCCGCGCTGCGGTCTCGTCGCCGCCGAGCTGGGCGGTCTGGGCCGCGAGCAGAAGGATCAGCGGCGGATCGTGGAGCAGCTTGTTGGCGAGGCGTGCCTGCCGCCGGGCCTCCCCCGCATCCCCCGCCGCCACCGCCGCCATGCCTTGGCTGAGGGCGCGATAGCCCTGCTGGCGCTTGCGCTCGGCCCGCAGCCGGCCAAGGTCGCGCGGGCCGCGCCAGACCAGGCGCCAGAGCCCATGCAGCAACATGAACAGCAGGAGCAGCACCAGCAGGATGGCGAGCAGCACGCCGATGCGGGTATCGACGCGATAGCCGAGCCAGACGAAGCTCACATGACCGGGATGCTCGGCAACCCAGACCGCCAGCACGGCCACCACGCCGACCTTGATGAGGAAGAAGAGCCAGCGCCAGAAAGTCACGGCGCGGCTCCGGCGCTGCCGGCAAGGGCGGCGAGCAAGGCCGCGGCCAGCTTCTTTGCCGCCGCATCGGTCGCAAAGCGCGCCTGGGCGCGGGCGATCCAGGGCGCGGCCGCCTCATGGGCAGCACCGGTGAGCGCGGAGAGCTCGGCGACGGCCCCGGGAAGATTGCCGCGGGCCAGCTGATCCTCGGCCCGGGCCAGACGGTCCAAGGTGGAGTTGCCGGCGACCTCGCCGCCTTCGGCCACGGGGCGGATGGTCACCAGGGATTCGAGGCGGCCCAGCACCCGGTCCCAGAAGCTGGCCTTGGCGACGCCGGCGGCGGCACCCGTGGCACTCCCCTCGGCCTGCGCGATCGCCGTGGCGACCGCCGGGAATTCCGCCTGGAGCTGGGCCAGGCTGGGAGCGCCGGCTCCGGCCAGCGGCTTGAGGGCGGCGAGCGGCTCGGCGACGGACGCCGACAAGGCCGGGTCGGCGGCGGCCAGCTTCGCGATCGAATCGAGCTCGCTGGTGAAAGGCTCGCCGCCGGCGATGCGCGCGCGCAGCTCGGTCGCGCCCAGGACCAGCCCGGCGGCGGCAGCGGCCGTGTGGGCGCCGGCGCTCGCGGCCTCGAGCTTCGCCACCTCGCTTTTCAGCCCGGCGAGATCGGCCAGCGCCGCCTGATCGCTCTTCAGCGCCTCGCCGAGGGAATCGAGCTGGCCCTTGATCGGCGCCAGATCGGCAGCCGCGCCGGCGCCCTGCGGCAAGGCGGCCAGCTTCTGCTCCAGGCTGACCAGCCGCTGGTCGAGGGCGCCGAGCTTGGGATCGATGGCCGCCACTTGCTGGGGCAGGCCGGTGATCTCCGCCGGAAGTGCTGCCGGCGCACCCGCGGCGGGGGCCTGCTGCAGCGCCACCACCTGCTGCTGCAGGGCCGCGAGCTTCGCCGGCAGGTCGCCCTGATCGGGGACGGATTTCGGCAAGGCGCTGACCTGCTTCTGCAGGGCCTCGATTCGCGCCGCGAGCTCGGCCAGTCGCGGCTTCAGATCCGGGGCGGGCGCTACCGCGGCGGGCGCGGCGCCGGCGGGTGCCAGCCCCATCTTGTCGGGCGCGTAGCGCATCACCGCCACCACCGCCGCAGCGGCGATGACGGCGCCGATGAGGCCGGCGAGAAGGGCGCTGCCGCCACTGCGCCGCGGCAGCGGCACGATTGTCGGAATCGGCGCCCCCGGTGCCGAGGGCGGCGACCGATCCGGGATCGAGGCGCCGAGCGGTGCCGATTTGCTCTCCATGGCCGATGCCGCCGTGAATGGGGTTGCGGGAAAGACGGAGGTCGAAGCGCCAAAAGACGAAGCAGTGGAAGATGAAGCGCTGGCCGCCGCCGAGGCTACACCCGGCGTGGGTGCCGCTGAGGTGGGGGCCGCGAGCCTCTTGTCCACCAGCGCCAGCAGCGAGGCAAGGTCGGGCTTCTCGGCCACCTCCACCTTCTTCCAGGCGAGGCCGCTCACCGCCGTCGCCACGGCGGGCGAGAGGCAGAGCGCGGTCAGCTCGGAGGCACCGACCGCCGCGGCCCGGGCGAGCTCGGCGAAAGTGACGGCGGTGCGGGGCGAGAAGAGGAGCACGAGATCGATCCGGCCCTGCTTCAGGGCGGCGATGGTCTCGGGCGAGAGCGCCGTCGCGGTCGCCGATTCATAGAGCATCCGCCGGCGCAGATCGAAGCCGTCGGCCGCCAGGATCTCGGCGAGATCGCCGGCCACGGCGCTGCCCGCGGCATGGAGGAGCGGGCCGCCCGCGGGCTTCAGGCGCTGCTTCACCAGCTGGGCCAGCCCCTGGACATCGCCGCCGGCGCTCTCGACCGCCGCGAATCCCAGCCCGCGCGCCGCACTCGCCGTGGCATCGCCCACCGCCAGCACGCCGATGTCGCGCCGGGGCGAGAGCTCGGCGAAGGCGCGGGCGCCATTGGCACTGGTGAAGAGCAGCGCCTGCACGCCGGCCAGATCCTTGGCGAGGTCGGATGCCGCTTCCGGCAGGGGACGGATCGCCAGCAGCGGCTCGATCACCGTCGCAACGCCGCGGGCGGCCAGCGCCTCGGCCAATGGCCGCGCATCCTCCTCGGGGCGGGTGATCAGGGCAGTCAGCGGCATGAAGATGAAACCTCGAGATTCGACAAATGCGGCGGGCGTCCGGCCGTTCCTACTCGAAAAGCCGGCCTACTTCCATATCACGGCGAAGGCCGGGCCGGCCGCGGCGCGCAGAGCTTCGCCCACGGCACGGCCCAAGTCCACCGCCTGGGCGCGCGGGGCCCGCCGTTCCGCGCGCTGCATTGCGCTCCCGTCGGGTAGCGCGATGAGGGCGCGCAGCCGAAGGATCCCGCCGGGCTCATGCTCGGCCAATGCTGCGATGGGCGTGCGGCAGGAACCGTCGAGCACCTCCAGGCAGGCGCGCTCGGCCGTCACCGACTCCGCGGTGGGCGCGTCGTTCAGCGGCGCCAGAATCGCGGCGATGCGATCGTCATCGGCGCGAATCTCGACGCCGATGGCGCCCTGGGCCACCGCCGGCAGCATCTCTTCCGTAGACAGAATCGCCGTCGCCTTGTCGGCGAGGCCGAGCCGCTTCAGCCCCGCCAGCGCCAGCAAGGTGGCATCGACCTCGCCCGCCGCCAGCTTGGCGAGCCGCGTGCCGACATTGCCGCGGAAGAGCTGGACCTGGAGATCGGGACGGAGCGCCAATATCTGGGCCTGGCGGCGCAGCGCCGAGGTGCCGACACGCGCGCCCCGGGGCAATGCGGCGAGGGTTGCCGCATGGGGCGAGAAGAGGGCGTCGCGCGGATCCTCGCGCGGCAGCAGGCAGCCGATGATCAGGCCCGCCGGCAGGAGAGTGGGCATGTCCTTCATGGAGTGGACGGCCAGATCGATGCGGCCCTCCAGCAGCGCCTCCTCGATCTCCTTGGTGAAGAGGCCCTTGCCGCCGATCTCCTCCAGCTTGCGGTCCTGCACCCGGTCGCCGGTGGTGCGGATGACGGCGATCTCCGCCGGCGCCAGACCGGGGTGCGCCGCGGCGAGGCGCTGCTGTACTTCCTTCGCCTGCGCCAGCGCCAGCGGGCTGCCGCGGGTGCCGATGCGCAAGGGACCGGTGTCCGCCATGAATCGAGGTTTAGCATCCCTGAAACGGAGAGGCCTAGGAGATCATGCGGCGGCGGGCCGGCTGCGTCATTTGG
>DATHQQ010000102.1:0-13272 GCA_035482595.1 Verrucomicrobiia bacterium | reverse complement strand
GGACCAGTTGCGGACCTTGCTCGTGGACAATCTGCACGCCTATCGGGAGTCCCTGACGGAGGACCGGCGCCTGCTGCTCGACCAGTATCGCTTCGTGGACGGGGCAATCAAGGTCGTGGGGATCGGCAGTGTCGGGACGGTGTGCCTCGTCATATTGATGATGTCGGCACAGAACAAGCCGCTGTTCCTACAATGGAAGGAAGCCAGGGAATCGGTTCTCGAGAAATATGCCGGCAAGAGCGCCTATGCTCACCATGGTCAGCGGGTGGTGATGGGCCAAAGGCTGATGCAGCCTGCGACCGACGTGTTCATGGGCTGGCTGACGGGCGCGCTCGGCCGGCATGGTTATGTCAGGCAATTGCGGGACGCAAAGATCAAGCCGCTGGTGGAGGCCTTCGACGCCAAGACGCTGTCCGTGTATGGCACGGCGTGCGGCTGGGCCTTGGCGCGGGCCCATGCCAAGGGCGGCGACGAAACGACGATCAGCGGTTATCTGGGCGAGGAGGACAACTTCGATGTTGCCATGGGCAAATTCGCAATTGCCTACGCCGACCAGGCCGAGCGCGACCACGCGGCCCTGAAGGTGGCCGTCCGGACAGGCAAGATCGAGGTCCTGATCGAGTCCTAGACCGGCGAGCGAACCACGCCGTAGCGGCCCCGGCCGCCCGGATCGGGGGAAGCCCGGACGCTGTCGTGCCGTCGACAGCATGTCATCGATGTCGACCGCCCTATGCCCTCACCGCGATCGCAGCACCTCAGCGATCGAGATATTCCGCATGCGCCTTGATCAGGCGCTCGCTGCGCGCCATGGCCGCCATCACCGCGGCGGCGGGGCGAACCTCGAGCGGGAAATGGTGCGAGGCGGCCGCTTTCTGGATCTCGGGCTCGGCGGCGACCCGCTCCATGGCCGCTGCCATCGCGGCGACGGTGGCCTTCGGCATGTCGCGCGGCGCGAAGAGGGCGATCGCCGTCGTGATCGCAGCCCCGGAATTGCCGCTGCGTTCCTTCAGCGTCGGCACTGCGGGAAAGCCCGGATTGCGCGCGGCGCCGAAGGTCAGGATCGGCCGTACGGGCGGGCTGGGCGCGTCGGGCGAGGGCAGCAGGGTGTAGGTCACCAGGAAGCCCGCATCCGCCTCGCCGGAGGCGAGCGCCGCCAGACCCTCGGCGCGCGTGCCGACCACCTTGTCCGCGAAAGTCAGGCCGAAGCTCTTCTCCAGCATGGCGAGCTCGAGGCCGAAGGCGGCTTTCCGGCCGAGATGGACGATGCGAAGCTGCCGGCTGCGCGCCTGGGCCAGAAGATCATCGATGCTCTTGATCGGGGAGCGATCGGAGACGACCAGCGCCGCCGAGGCGCCGGTGCTGAGCAGGGCGACCGGCTGCACGACCTGGAGCAGCTGGGGACCCCCGCCGACCATTTCGGCGATCAGCCGGCTGGTGAGGTCGAGCACGACGAAGTCGAGGCTGCCCTTATCCGCCTTGGACGCTGTCATCAGATAGTCCAAAGCCGTGCCGCCGGCGCTTCCCCCCATCGACTTCACCTCGACCGAGGCGCCTGTCACGCGCTCGATCTCGGCACTCATGAGTGCCAGAGGCAGGTTGGTCACCGACCCGGGTCCATAAGGCTCGACGAAGACGATGTGCTTGCCGCGCAGCAAGGCGGCATCCTCCGCATGAGCGGCTCGCGATCCGCCGCCGATCCCGAAGAAACAGAGAAGGAGGAGCGTCGCAGCGCCGAACCGGCGGCGACCGATTCCTGCAGTCATGTCAGGTTCCTTTCGTCGGTACAGGAAAAGGGGAGCGACCAGGCTACGCCGCGATCGGGCGAGAATTCATCATGACGACCGACCCTTGACGCTTCAAGCCTCATTAGCCCGAACTATCGGGCTTGCTGCGACGACCTGCGGCCGCCGCTAAGGCTCCGCCGGCGACGAGGGCGCCGCCCATTCGCGCCATAGCGTCATCAACGCCGCCAGCACCGCGGGCCCGAGGAACAGCCCGATCAGCCCGAAGGTCTCGAGCCCGCCCAGCAGGCCGAGGAGAACCCACAGGAAGGGCAACCGCGCGGCGCCGCTGATGAGCGCCGGGCGAATGACGTGATCGGCAATGAAGACGACCAGCATGCCATAGGCGACCAAAGCGGCGGCCGATATCATATGCCCCTCCGCCATCACCACCGCCGCGCAGACGAAGATCGAGATCGGCAGGCCGAAGGGGATGATGGCGAGCAGGCCGCTCACGGCGCCGATCAGCGTCGGGCGCGGCAGTCCGGCGATCGCGCAGGCAACGCCCCAGGCGACGCCTTCGCCGAGGCCCACCAGCACGAGCCCGTTGACCGTCGCCCGCAAGGCAGCGATCAGATGATTGCCGAGCAACCGCCCGCGATCGCCGAACAGGCGGCCGGCCAGTGCCGCGATCTGCCGGGCGAGCGCCGCCCCGTCGCGAAACAGGAAGAACAGGCTGAGAAGCGTGAAGAAGAAGAGCAGGAGCCGGTGCAGCAGCTCCGTGCCGAGCGCTCTCGCCCAGACCAGAATGAACCCGTCGTTGAGATGGTGCAGGAAATCCCGGGCGGCACCGGGCTGGGCCAGATTTGCCGCCCACCAGTCGGAGATATAGCTGCCTACGAAGGGCAGGCGGCCGATCCACTCGGGGGTGGCGAGGCCGTCGGCCGCATTCGCCGCCGCCCGGTTCGCCAGCACGAAGGCCTCGTGACCCAGGCGGATTGCAGCGATGCTCAGGGGAAGGACGAGGATGACACCGATCAGGAGGGTGAAGATCGCTGCCGCCAGCGTCCGACCATGTCGGTGGCCATGACCCGGGAGGAGATGCACGAACCGCCGGTAGAGCGGCCATGTGGCGACCGCGACGACGAGCGCCCAGGCGAGTGCGGGGAGGAAGGTCCGCAGCATCCATAGCGCGAGCAAGGCGAGACCGACGCCGAGGATGACGGAGGCAATGCGTTGCGTGGATGGGAGAGGTGCAGAGATGGTCTCACCGCCACCGGGCTGTCGATTGAAGAGCGGCGTCAGATCGCGGCGATGCTACGCCGGAAGCCGATGGCGATCAATGAGGCGGCGGAATCTCTGGGGGTAGCCGACGACCGGCAGGGTCTCGAGCCCGGCAGGGGAATCGGCCGCCAGCAAGCCGGGAATGCGTCGGCGCAGCTCATCGGCGGTCGCCTCGACCTCATCGAGATAGGGCCGGTAGATCGCCCGCAGGGTCACCGCGAGATTTGCGCCCAGCTCCAAATAGGGGCAATGCCAATAGCCGCGCCCGTCCTGATGAACACTGCTGAAATGATGGAAGATGAGGGCCTCGCCATCGACCGAGAGGACGGGCGTGTCGGTGATCTGATGCCGGGCGATGTTCCAATAGGCGAGATTCACCCCGGGATGCCGGATGGCATGGACGGAGGGATATCGGCGCCACCAGGATGTCAGATAGCCCTGATTCATGAACCTTCCATCGGGTTCGGCCCGGGGCTTGCACCATCTGAGACAGTTGGTCCGATAATCCTCCAGGCAGCGCCATCCGATCAGGTCGCGCCGCCAATAGATGAAGCCGGCATTGAACTGGCCGTAGATGACGAGCCCCTCATAGATCGGGCTGAAGCGATGGGGCGAGAGCGCGATCGAAGCGGGGCCGATCTCGTCGAATATTGGCTGCGGCGAGGCGTAGAAGAAGGTGTCAGCGTCGATATGGGCGATCGCGCCGATCTCCGGCCGGCGGGAGAAGACATAGAGCGGGAGTACCGGCTTGTGGGTGGCATAGAATTCCCAGCGGCCGCGCTCACCGCATTCTCCCAGCCGCGGCTCGAAGGCGCCGATCTCTTCCGCGCCGATGGGCGTGATCATCGCATCGGCCAGGCCGGCGACGGTCTCGAAGGCGGTCCGGTCGAAGCAGAGCGGGAAGATCTCTGCCGCGGCATCGTGGCGGCGGAGCGAGCGCAGCATGACGAGCGCGCGGGCGAGATAGCGCTGGTCGAAATAGGTGACATAGGCGCGCGATGCGGGAACGGGCGACAGGAGGGCGGGCGATCCCGAAGTCATCGGCCCGTCGGCCCCGCCCCCAGACCCGCCAGCAGCACCCGCAGCCGGTCGCGCTCTCGCTCGAGCGCCGCTTCGGGCTGCGCGAACCAATAGGCCAGGCGGCGGCGCAGCTTGCCGATCTCGCTGCCGAGGTCGTCGGTCTCGGGCAGCCCGGCGAAGAACGAGCGCGACAGCCAGGCCGCGCTCGACCGCAGCCGGGCATGCTGCGCCAGCACGAGATCGGCCGGGACGGGAAGGGTGTCGTCGCCGGCGCGCGCTACCCCGCCGAAGCCGAAGCCGAGCCCGCGCCCGCGCACCTGCTGGGAGACCAGGGTCATGACATCGGAGGCGACCAGCTCGAAGGGATTGGCGATGCCGGTGGAAAGATGCAGGTCGTTCAGCCCGACCATGACCTCGTCGATGCCGGCCACGGCGAGGATGTCATGCAGGCGGACCAGCGCCGCGGCAGTTTCCAGAAGCAGGACGATTCGCGCCCGGCCGTCGACGAGCAGCACGAAGCGCTCGACCTCCGCAACCGTGGTGAAGAAGGGCAGCATGAGCACGCCGGCGCCGCCGGCAAGAGCGGTTGCCACTTCATCCGCGGAACCGTCATGCAAAGGGTTGAGCCGGGCAAAGAGAGCGGCGCGGCGCAGCACCGGCGCCAGATTCGCCAGATCGGCCAGCCGATGGTTCGATAGCCGCGCCTGGGGGAGATGGCCCTGGCGCGCCGATTTGTTCTGCCGCTCGATATCGATGCCCACCCTGTCGACACCGGCGGCATCGGCACGCGCCGCCAGGCCCTGATCATTCGTGATGGCAGTCAGCACGAAATGCGGCGAAGCCTCCGCGCCGGCGTTCTCAGAAGGGGCGGGGGAGCGAGGCATCGCCCGGCGGCAGGCGCCAGTCGTCCGGATCCTCGTAGCAGAAGGGCCGGCTGTTCATCGTGACATAGGCGGCCTCGTCGCCGCCCAGATTCTTCAGGGCATGCCAGATGCCGGGGGGAATATTGATCAACGTCGGGCGCCCCGGGCTGAAGGGCAGGACGTTCAGCCGGCGATAGGTCGGGGAGTCTTCCCGGTCGTCATAGAAGGCGATCTTGATCAGGCCGCGCACGACGAAGAGCAGATCGTCCTGGAGCTTGTGGCAATGCCAGTTGGTCTCGCTGAAGCCGGTCAAGGTGACATGGACGACATGGCCGGGCCGGGTCTCCGGGCCGAGCCATTCCGGCCGCCACAGCTCGGTGACCACCCCGTTGCGGGCGAGGACGTTCTGGACCTGCTTCAGACGCAGACCGGCGATCAGCTCCGGCTGGATCAGCTCGCCGTCTTGCGTGACCGTTGGCGACGATTTTCGGGCGGCGGCGAGCATGTCCGGACAATTCTTGGTTTATCTGCCCGGCATCGTACTGAATCGGTTCCGACCTGGCCAGACGGGGGAAGGCCGCTGTCGCTGCTTCCCGTGCCGGGCTTTCTCGGGGGACCCTCGACCGGGCTGGCCCTGAAAAGCGAAGCGGCGCCCCTGGGGGGAAGGGCGCCGCTTGGCCAACGCGGCTCCGAGGCTGGCCCGGATCGCGCTTGCGGAGGTTGGCCGGCCTTGGATCGGCCGGCGGAGGTGTTAGGCGGCCTTGTGAGGGGCCGCGGCGTTGACATTCGCGGGCTTGCGGAGCGCGCGGTCGGCGAGCTCGTCGGCGACCCAGTCGATGTCGCCGCGCACGAGCCCGATGTCGCTCAGCATGCGGTTGTCCAGCTGGCTGAGCTGCTTATGGGCATCGCGCCACAGGTTCCACTGCTTCAGCGGCAGGACGACTTCGCTCTCGAAGCTGCCTTCGACCGAGCCGGCCGGGGTGTAGCGCATGGCCTTGACCACCGCCGGGATGTCGGTCCGGTCGAGGCCGATATCGGCCAGCATCCGGTCGTCGAGCGCCATCAGACGGCGAAAGGCGTCGCGACGGCTCGACCATGCGGCCAGCTTGCGGCCCAAATGCTTCGCCACAGCGACCACGACCCATTCCTCGCCGCCGACGGAGTCGGCCGCCACGCGGTCGATGTCCGACTTGGTCACGCCGATGTCCCGGAGCATACGCTCGTCGAGGCTCTGCAGCTCGCGCGCGATCTGCGCCCGCCGGAAGGGGCGGAGCAGGATATTCGCCAGGGACGGGTGGCTGGCGGGGCTGGAAACGGTAATCTCGTTGACGATCGAGGCCGGCGCGGTCGCCGCGGTCTGGATCGCAATCTTGGAGTCGATATGGCGGGTCATGATAGTACTTCCTTGCTTCGGTCCCCGGCCCATTGCCGACGACCGCGATGACTGCAATATAAGGGAACCATAGGGGTCCCGGGAGGGGTTGTGCTGCATCGCAGCAATGCTATCGGAGCATGCCATCACAAGTTAGCCGGCGTATTTCCGCATATCTGACACAATTGGCCCCTCGGGTGACCCAGAGCGACCCCATTCAGCTTGAACGGAGAAGGAACGTTCGATGAATAGCGCGGAACAGGCTTATCTCGGCGACGACGCCTTGGCTGGCATGTTGAAGAAAGCCGGCGTCCGCGTTGATTTGTCGCAGATTCGTGGCCTCCTTGCCGGGGTGCTGGCGGCCCCGGAGGGGGAGCACCCCCAAGACTGGATCGACCTGGTCGCCCCCGCCGCCGACAGCAGCTGCCGGGCCCAGCTCGACGCGCTGAGACGACGGCTGGCGGCGGAGGCCCCCGCCGCTCCCCTGAAGACGGGTGCCGATCGTCTTGCTGCACTGCGAAAGGAATTGGCCCGCAGGAGCCTGGCCGGGTTCCTGATCCCCCGGGCCGATGAGCATCAGGGCGAATATGTGCCGCCGCGGGCCGAGCGTCTGGCCTGGCTCACCGGCTTCACCGGCTCGGCCGGCCTCGCGATCGTGTTGGCGGACAAGGCCGCCGTCTTCGTGGACGGCCGCTATACCCTGCAGGTCCGCGACCAGGTGGATGTTGCCCGGTTCGAGCCCCAGCACCTGACCGAGCAGCCGCCGGAGAGCTGGATCGCGGCGAACCTGCCCAAGGGGGGCAAGCTCGGCTACGACCCCTGGCTCCATACCCCGGAGGGCGTGAAGCGCCTGCGCCAGGCCGCCGCCAAGGCGGAGGGCGAGCTGGTCGCCGTCGATAGCAACCCCTTGGATGCCGTCTGGTCCGATCAGCCGCCGCCGCCGCTCGCCCCGGTAGTGCCCCAGGATCTGCGCTATGCGGGGCGCAGCGCCCAGGACAAGCGGGAGAGCCTCGGCCGCGGCCTTGCTGGCGAGGGCATCGCCGCCGCGGTGCTCAGCAATCCCGATTCCCTGGCCTGGCTGCTCAATATCCGCGGCGCCGATGTGCCGCGCACCCCCTTTGCCCTCGGCTTCGCCATCCTTCATGACGACGGCGGCGTCGAGCTCTTCATGGACCGGCGGAAATTCTCGCCGGGGCTAGAAGGCCATCTCGGCAATCAGGTCTCGGTCAACCCGCCCGAGGGTTTTGCCGCCGCCCTGGATCGCCTGGGCAAGGCCCAGGCCCGGGTGCTGGTCGATCCGGCCACCGCGCCCTCCTGGGTCTTCGACCGGCTGACGGCCGCGGGGGCCGCCATCGCCGAGCGCGACGATCCCTGCCTGCTGCCCAAGGCCCGCAAGAACGAGGCCGAGCTCGAGGGGACGCGCAGCGCCCATCGCCGCGACGGGGCGGCGGTGACCGGCTTCCTTCATTGGCTGGCCGAGACCGCGCCCAAGGGCGAGGTCGACGAGCTCGCCGCCGTCGACAAGCTGGCGGGCTTCCGCCGGAAAGGCGACCTCTTCCGCGATTTCAGCTTCGACACGATCTCCGGGGCCGGGCCGAACGGCGCCATCGTCCATTATCGCTCGAGCGAGCGCACCAATCGGCCGCTCAAATCGGGGGAGCCCTATCTGGTCGATTCCGGCGCCCAATATGTCGACGGCACCACAGACATCACCCGCACCGTCGCCGTCGGCCCGCAGGCGGCCGAGGCCAAGGACCGCTTCACCCGGGTGCTGAAAGGCCATATCGCCCTGGCCCTGGCGCGCTTCCCGAAGGGAACCACCGGCAGCCAGCTCGATGCCCTGGCCCGCTACTCCCTCTGGCAGGCGGGGCTGGACTACGACCATGGCACCGGCCATGGCGTCGGCAGCTTCCTCTCTGTGCATGAGGGGCCACAGCGCATCTCGAAGATTCCCAACCGCATCGCGCTGGAGTCGGGGATGATCGTCTCCAACGAGCCGGGCTATTACAAAACGGGCGCCTATGGCATCCGCATCGAGAATCTGGTGACGGTGATCGAGGATGCGCGGCCGGGGGACGAGCGCCCCATGCTCGCCTTCGAGACCCTGACCTTGGCGCCCATCGACCGCAATCTGGTGGAGAAGAGCCTGCTCACCCCCGCCGAGCTCGCCTGGCTCGACGCCTATCACGCCAGGGTGCGCGAAACCCTGACGCCGCTGGTGGACAAGAAGACCGCGGCCTGGCTGGCCGAGGTGACGGCGCCGATCTGACGCGCGGCTCTTGAGCTAAGTGGAACCGACCCGCTCGAACCCATTTCACTTTCTGTCGTCATTCCCGCGAAAGCGGGAATCCAGGGCCAAGGGCCCAGCAGCTTGCCGGTTGCCCTGGATCCCCGCTTTCGCGGGGATGACCGAAGGGATGGATCAGGGGCCTAACCGGCGATTTTTACCCAGGCTGCATTGCGCTTGGCCGAGGCGAGGACGGCCTCGACGAAGCGCATGCCCTCCACCCCCTCGGCGATCCCCGGCACCAGCCGCGCGGCGGGATCGGGGCGGCGGCGTTCCAGCCGGGCGGAGATCTGCTCGGCGAGATCGATATAGAGCTGGGCGAAGGCCTCGATATATCCCTCGGGAAGACCGGCGGGGAAGCGCGCGGCATGGGCCGCCGCCGGCGAGGCGCCGGCCCCCGCGCGGCTGACGCGCCGCGGCGTCTCGCCATAGGGCGTAAACCAGAGATAGTTCGGGTCCTCCTGGCGCCAGTCCAGCCCTGCCTTCTCGCCATAGACGCGCAGCTTCAGATTGTTCTCGTTGCCGACGGCGACCTGACTGGCCCAGAGCATGCCGCGTGCCCCGCCGGCAAAGCGCATCAGGACCTGGACATCGTCGTCGACCCGCCGGCCGGGAACGAAGGTCGAGAGATCGCCGGCCACCGCCTCGCAGCGGAGGCATGAGACGAAGCGCGCCAGGTTATAGGCGTGGGTCCCGATATCGCCGAGGCAGCCGGCGCGGCCGCTGCGCTTGGGATCGGTGCGCCAGGCCGCCTGCTTATTGCCGGTCCTCTCCAGTGGCGTCGCCAGCCAGTCCTGGGGATATTCTATCTGGACGACACGTAGTCGGCCCAGCTGCTTGGCCGCCACCATCTCGCGGGCCTGACGCACCATGGGATGGCCCGTGTAGTTGTGGGTAAGGCCGAAGATAAGGCCGCTCTGCTCGACCGCCTCGGCCAGGGCCAGCGCCTCCTTGAGGCTCGTCGCCAACGGCTTGTCGCAGATCACATGGATGCCGGCCGCCAGGAACGCCTTCGCCGGCGCAACATGGGCGTTGTTGGGCGTCACGATGGCGACGACATCGATCTTGTCCGGCCGGCGCTTCTCCTGCCGCGCCATCTCGGCGAAGCTGCCATAGGCGCGGTCGGGGGCGATGCCGAGATCAAGCGCGCTGCGGCGCGCGCGGGCGGGATCGGAAGAAAGCGCGCCGGCCACGAACTCATAGCGGTCGTCGAGGCGCGCCGCCATGCGGTGGATCGCGCCGATGAAGGCGCCTTCGCCGCCGCCAACCATGCCGAGACGAAGACGGCGCCGGGCTTTCGTCGTTGCTTTGAAGTTCACAAGGGTCATGGGTTTTCCTTTCTTGCCAATGCGCGCGGGCCCTGTCGCGCCGGAACTTGTCGCGCCGGAACGGGAGGCCCGTCACCAAGGTTTTTGCAAGCCGGCCCTAGCCGGCGATCTTCACCCAGGCCGCGTTGCGCTTGGCCGAGGCGAGGACGGCCTCGACGAAGCGCATCCCCTCCACCCCCTCGGCGATGCCGGGCACCAGCCGCGCGGCGGGGTCGGGGCGGCGGCGCTCCAGCCGGGCGGTGATCTGCTCGGCGAGATCGGTATAGAGCTGGGCGAAGCCCTCGATATATCCCTCCGAATGGCCGGCGGGGACGCGGGCGGCGCTGCGCACCGAGGACGAGGAGCCGGCGCCGGCGCGGCTGATGCGCCGGGGCGTCTCGCCATAAGGCGTGAACCAGAGATAGTTCGGGTCCTCCTGGCGCCATTCCAGCCCCGCCTTCTCGCCATAGACGCGGAGCTTCAGATTGTTCTCATTGCCGACGGCGACCTGGCTCGCCCAGAGCATGCCGCGCGCCCCGCCCGCAAAGCGCATCAGCAGCTGGACATTGTCGTCGACCCGCCGGCCGGGGACGAAGGTCGAAAGATCGGCGGCGACCGCCTCGCAGGCCAGGCCGGAGACGAAGCGCGCCAGATTGTAGGCATGGGTTCCGATATCGCCCAGCGAGCCCGCCCGGCCACTGCGCTTGGGGTCGGTGCGCCAGCTGGCCTGCTTATGGCCGGTCTTCTCCAGAGATGTGGTCAGCCAGTCTTGGGGATATTCCACCTGGATGACGCGGAGCCGGCCCAGCTCCTTGGCCGCTACCATCTCGCGGGCCTGGCGCACCATGGGATGGCCCGTGTAGTTGTGGGTGAGGCCGAAGACGAGGCCGCTCCGCTCGACGACCTCGGCCAGGCCCAGCGCCTCCTTGAGGCTCGTTGCCAGCGGCTTGTCGCAGATCACATGGATACCGGCCGCGAGGAAGGCCTTCGCCGGCGCGATATGGGCATTGTTGGGGGTCACGATGGCGACGACGTCGATTCGGTCGGGCCTGCGCTTCTCCTGCCGCGCCATCTCGGCGAAGCTGCCATAGGCGCGGTCGGGCGCGATGCCGAGATCGAGCGCGCTGCGCCGGCCGCGCACTGGATCGGAGGAAAGCGCACCCGCCACCAGCTCATAGCGATCATCGAGGCGCGCTGCCATGCGATGCACCGCGCCGATGAAGGCGCCTTCGCCGCCGCCCACCATGCCGAGGCGAAGGCGGCGTCGGGCCTTCGTCGTGCCTTTGAACCTAAGGGTCATGCGCTCTTATTCCCCGTCAAGCCATGCGCGCGGGCCTTGTCGCTCGGCCCCGGCCCGGGCCGAATAGTACAATACGAATCCGGATTGCCTCAGGAAAGGGTGACCGGCTTGCTGCGCAGGCGCTGGGCCAAAGCCGGGTCTGCCCGCCGGCAGAGCTGGGGTGGCAGGCCGCGCAGGATCAGCTCGGCATCGGCCAGTGTCATGCGCCCGATGGCGTGGAAAGCCTCGGGCATGCCGCCGGTTCGATGGGCCGAGAGCAGGATTCCGTCGCCGGCCCTGCGCACCGCATCGTTGGCCGGGGCGGGCTCCTCGGGAAAGACGTCGGTTGCGGCCTTGAGACGGCCCGTCTTCACCTGGCGCAGCAGTTCGGGAAAATCGACGACCGCCGCACGGCTCAACAGCAGCAGCACGGCGCCGTCCTGCATGAGCGAGAGCTCACGCCGGCCGAGGAATCCCGCGTTCTCCGTGGTGACGCTCGCCAGTACGAAGACGATGCGCGAGCCGGCGAGCAACTCGTCGAGAGGGGTGGGGCGGCAGTCATGGGAGAGGATCAGCTCGTCCGGCAGCCAGGGGTCGTAGACCGCGACAGGATTGCGGAAGGGCACCAGCAAGGCCCTGAGCGCACGGCCGAGATCGCCGAAGCCGACGAGCCCGACCGGGGCGCCGGCGAAAAGAAAGCAGCCCGCATTGCCGGCGAGGCCGTATTTCTCGTGGCCCGCCCGGAAGGCGCGGTCCGCGGCCGAGATTCCGCGCGCCAGGTCGATGGCCATGGCGAGCGCCACCTCGGCGACGGCAGGCGCGAAGGCCGCCGTCGGGCTCAGCACCCAGATGCCCCGCGCCTGGCAGGCCTCGTAGTCGACGTTGGGCAGGAAATTCGTCTCGACATTGAAGATGGCGCGGAGCGCCTTGGCCTCATCGAGGCGCGAGCGGGGCATGGCAGTCTGGCCGATCAGGATCGCCGTCTCTGGCAGAAGCTGGTCCACCATATCGTCCGGCATCGGCCTGTCCTCGGAGACGACCAGCCGGCCCAGGGTCTCCAGCCGACGGCGCGTCGCGGCGTCGCAGATGAGATCGAGGGTTCGCGGCAGCGGATCGACAAGGATCAGCGGCTTCGCCATCAAGCCTTTCCTCCCGTGCCGGCCCTTCGTGCGCGGACGGCAGAGAGAGAACTATCGATTAAATCGGGTTGAAGGCAGTGTCAGAAATAATCCGCCGCGACGGCCTGGTCCCTCAGCCTTCGCCGATCAGCTTCAGCCAGGAATCCTCATCCAGCACCGTGACGCCCAGCTCGGCGGCCTTCCTGGCCTTGGAGCCGGGGTCGGCGCCCACCACCAGATAATCGGTGTTCTTGGAGACCGAGCCCGCGACCTTGGCGCCCAGCGTCTCGGCGCGGGCCTTGGCCTCGGGACGGGTCATCTTCTCCAGGCTGCCGGTGAAGACCACGGTCTTGCCCGCGACCTTGGAATGGGCGAGGCCTGCCGGGGCGGTGAATTCCTCCACCGCCACCTCATGCTCCAGATCTTTCAGGATGGCGAGGTTATGGGGCTCGGCGAAGAAGCCGATGATATCGGCGGCGACGGAGGGGCCGATTCCTTCGATGGAATCGAGCTCCTGCAGCGCCGGGTTCTCGGGATCCTGGGCCGCCTGCATCGCCTGGCGCCAGCGGGCGAGCGAGCCGTAGTTGCGAGCCAGAAGGCGCGCCGTCGCCTCGCCGACCTGGGGGATGCCCAGGGCATAGATGAACCGCTCGAGGCTGATCTGGCGCCGGGCCTCGATGGCATCCATCAGCTTGGCGACCGATTGCTGGCCCCAGCCCTCGCGCTCCTCCAGCGCCGCGCGATGCTGCTTCAGGCGGAAGATGTCCCCCGGGGTCTTGATGAGCTTATCCTCGAGGAGCTCGGCCACGCGCTTGTCGCCCAGGCCCTCGATGTCGAAGGCGTTGCGGCTAACGAAATGGCGCAGCCGCTCCACGGCCTGGGCGGCGCAGATCAGCCCGCCGGTGCAGCGCCGCACGACCTCGCCCGGCTCGCGGATGGCGAGACTGCCGCAGACGGGGCAGTGGTCGGGGAACTCATAGGGCTTGGAATTCTTCGGCCGCGCCTTCTCCACGACGGCGAG
>DATHQQ010000101.1:0-2027 GCA_035482595.1 Verrucomicrobiia bacterium | reverse complement strand
TCAGCTTCCACCAGGCGCTCTTCGAGACGGTCAATGCGCGCGATCTGCACAACGGGGGTTGGAGCAGCACGCTGGATCTTCTTGCCGACTATCTCGCGGCGATGCAGGGCGGATCGCCGACCATCTCGGCGCAGACGTCCTAGGATGCTCTGCTGCGGCTTCGTCCTCGTGATGCTCGCGACCGCCGCCGGCTGGTGGCGGGGCGTGACGGGGCAGCGGGCGCCGACAGCCGCGGTCATCTGCGGGCGGCAATCCCATCCCGGTTCCCCGTCGAGGCCGATCCTGCGCCACGTGCCGGTCGCAGCCGCGCTTGCAGCCCTGCTCGCTGTCTCCGCGTTCGCGGCGCATCACCTGGGCCACGATCTCGACCGCGCGCGGGACAACCAGCGCACGCTTCTCGCCGAGTTCATGGCGCAGCCGATTTGCACGGGCGCCGCCAAGCAATTCGAGGTCGCCCGCCGGGAAGAGCCGGCGACCCCGTCCGTTCCCTGATCCATTCAAAGGAAGGAGAAAGACATGACCGATCTCGCCGAAAGCACGACTGCCCCCCACCCCGTCCTATCGCGCGAAGCCTGGCGGGAAGCCCGCAAGGCGCTCCTTGCCAAGGAAAAGGAGATGACGCGGCGTCGCGACCGATTGGCGGCCGAGCGCCGCGCTTTGCCCTGGGTGAAGATCGAGAAGGACTATGTCTTCGACACGCCGACCGGCAAGGTCACCCTGGCCCAGCTGTTCGACGGCCGCAGCCAGCTCTTCATCAAGCATTTCATGATGGGCCCCGGCCAGATCGGGCAATGCGTCGGCTGTTCCTTCGAGGTCGATCATGTCGAGGGCGCGCTGGTGCATCTGGAGAACCACGACGTGACCTATGCCGCCGTGGCGCGGGCGCCCATCGAGGAGATCGAGGCCGTCCGCAAGCGGATGGGCTGGAACTTCACCTGGGTCTCGTCCTATGGGTCCGACTTCAACTACGACTTCAATGTCTCCTTCACCCCCGAGCAGATCGCCGCGGGCCGCGCCTACTACAATTATCGCTATGTGGATCCAGGCCTGGAGGATCTCTCCGGCGACAGCGTCTTCTTCAAGGATGCCGACGGGCAGATCTTCCACACCTATTCGGCCTTCGGCCGCGGTGCCGAGGAGCTATGCGGCGCCTACAACTATCTCGATCTGACGCCGAAGGGGCGGAACGAGAACGGGCCCTATCGCTCGCTGGGCGATTGGGTGCGGCCGAAGAACCGCTATGGCCAGGGCGGCATGGTGGAAGCCAATGGGCGGTACCATGCGCCAAGCTGCGGCTGCGCGGTGCATGAGTAGGGGAGCCGCCAGCGATCTTCCCCTCTCCCGTGCTTTGAAACGGGAGAGGGGTTTCTCTCCTACATCCGCATCCTCGCCCCTTCCGGGTCGAACAGCGGCTCGGTGATGATGGTCGCCTTGCGGCGATCGCCGATGATCTCGATCTCGAAGGCGCCCTTGCCGGTCTCGCCGGCGAATTCCTTCGGCACATAGCCCTGCGCCAGGGACTTGTCGACGAAATGGGCGAAGCCACCGGAGGTGACCCAGCCGATCACCTTGCCGTCATGCCAGATCGGCTCGTCCCCCAGCACGTCGGCATCGGTCGCATCGACGATCATGCTGACGCGGCGCAGCGTGCCGCCGTCGGCCTTCTCCTTCGCCGCTGCGTCGCGGCCGATGAAATCGTTCTTGGCGAGATCGATGAAGCGGTCGAGCCCGGCCTCGAAGACGCCGTAGATGGGCCGGAGCTCGCGATACCAGGTGGGGAAGTTCTTCTCCAGCCGCATGGAGAGCAGCGCCCGCATGCCGAAATTGACGATCCCGAGATCGCGGCCCTGGGCCATGATCTCCTGATAGAGCCGGCGCTGATATTCCGGCGCCACCCAGATCTCGTAGCCGAGGTCGCCGGTATAGGTGACCCGGTTGATCACCGCCGGGACATTGGCGATATCCATGGATCGGTGGTCGAGGAATTTGAAGGCGGCCTTGGAGACATCCTCGTCGGTGAGGCGCTG